>JBDNHJ010000272.1:0-5681 GCA_041688835.1 Fuerstiella sp. | reverse complement strand
GATTCGAAGGCGACCCGGAAGTGGATGAAAGACACCCTTGGCAAGTCCTTGACCGCTCGCCGAAACGCTGCCTATCGAGAATACCTGAACAATACACGCGACCATGATTTCTTAGCCGCTTAACACCGATTCGTCAGGCCAGCCATCAGGCCCCGGTGATGTCGAGCAGTCGCGGAGAGGCCCAAAGGGCCGACACAGCAATGACGGTTTCGTGCATTTCTGTCGGCCCTCCGGGCCTTTTTCGCATGGTGCAGAGACTTCCGGTGGCTCACGCCACCGGCAGAGGCTGTGTCGGCCTTCCAAGCCTGAATCGCAGTCAGCAGCGTCCTTGCGTTTCTGCTGCCCACAACGCTGGCCAGTTACCAGCGCCATGTGGCTTGGCGGACTTTCAGCGGTACAAAGTTGTCGTTGCCGGATTCGCGGAAGAAAATTTCGCGAGTCAAAGCAAATAGGTTTACGGCCTTCATAAAGACCTGATAGAACGGATAAAACGGCAGTGCTAGACACAGCACCGAATCGTGCCGTGGCCGATCGCTGTAGAACAACAACGCCAGCGCCTGCAGGCCTTCCACACACAGGCCGCAGAAGTACAACAGCAGGAGTAGCTTCCACGCACTGTTCGGATAGACGGTGACAATCCACAGTCCGTACAGCCAAAACGTGTACACACAAACTACGTTAAAGAACCAACGCTCGACCATCAGAAGAGCATTCGACACGCGGAAATTTGGACTAAACGGATTCGCCATGTCGTTGTGTTTTCGGCATTCGAACGTAATCACAGTGCGGTCCCAGCGGCAGCGCTGAGTGAACAAATGCTTCCAGCTGGTGGGCACCTGAGTGTAACAAGTGGCGTACGGGGCGACGTCAATTTTGTAGCCGGCTTTGCGAATTCGCAGTACCAGATCACCGTCTTCGCCGGGGCCGACATCCCAGCCGCCGAGTTTCTTCAAGACGTCTGTCCGAAACGCCCCAAAAGCACCAGACACGATTCCCAGCACGCCAGCTCGTCCGCGCGCCATGCGGCTGAGGAAAATTGTTTGGCGATATTCGTAAGCCTGCAGCCAAGCACACAGGGAAGCAAAGGCATTCCACGCCAGCACGGTGGCGGAAACGGCGGCCACTTGAGGATCTTTTAGCGGCTGCACGAGTTCGTAGATGGATGTATCGCTGAGTTTCGAATCCGCGTCGATTGTAATCAGAACTTCGCCCGTCGCACGCATCATGCCCATGTTGAGTGCCGAGGACTTGCCTCCGCGTTCAGCACGTTTCAGCACGGTGATGTTCTGTCGCCCGGCGGCGAACTTTGTGGCGGCGTCTGCCATGCCGTCTGTGGAACCATCGTCAACGACGATCAATTCGATGTCGGGATAGCGATCCCACACCGATCGCATCGTCTCCGCAATTGTGTCTGCTTCGTTGTGCCCAGCAATGACGGCTGTGACCGTCGGAAGATATTCGTAGTCGCTCTGTTGCGGTCCCGGCAGCTTTTTGGTGAACGGGAATTTTAGGCAGTCCCAGAATGCCATCAGCAACACGCTGTACGCATAGCGCGGCGCATCGACTAACAACAGCACGCCAAGCACTAACACAAGTTCGTCCGTCCGTAGGCTCGCCACCCAAAAATACCAATCCTGCAGCATTACACGCCTGCTTCCAAAAGTAAGTCACGAATCTGATCGACATCAGCGTAGCAATCTTCGACGAAAACCGGGGCGGGCGAAATCCCTCCCACCGTTTCCACTTTGAACGAACAGTTGCGGCCGGCGCGTTTAGCGGCGTACAAACATTCGTCAGCGCGTTCGATAATTTCTGTTATGTGAACTTCCGACTTCACGTCGTGAACAACACTGACGCCGACCGAAATGGTTGGCACAGGTTTGGGGACCCGTGGATCGTATACCAGCTTCAGCACTTCTTCTCGCATCCGCCGAACAACGATGTCGATTTCCCCCGGTCGGCAGCCACTGCAGATCACGGCAAATTCATCGCCACCAAATCGAGCGACCATGTCGTATGATCGAAGTGCTTTCCGCAACGCCGTGGCGACAGTATGCAGAGCGGCATCGCCGGCTGCGTGACCGTAGGTGTCATTGATCTGTTTGAACTTGTCTAGGTCCACAAGAATGACGGCAATCGAATGGTGACACCGTTGAGCTCGATTGCATTCTGTTTTCAGATGTTGATCAAACGTGGCGCGGTTTGGTAACCCCGTGACGGCATCACCCTGAGAACTCTTCAGCGTTTTTTGAATCGAACGCCAACTGATCAGCACGTCTGTTTCCGTAATCACGCCCACCAACACGCCGTCTTTGGTCACTTTCGTCAGGTCGGAATCATCGGTCACATATTTCTCGACGGACTTCGGCACCTCCAACCGGCTTTGCAAAGCGGCTTCCGCTGGCATGTCCATCCACCGCACCATTTCGCTGGCGTCGGGATTGGTGACGCGTTTCAGAACATCTTCTGCCGCCACGAGTCCCACCGGATCACCAGCTCGGTCTTGAACGAATAGAACGGGGTGACCGCCGTTTGCCGTCTTCTGAAAGACTTCAACCAGACGAGCGTCCGAACGCACACAGCAGTTTTCACCACTCGTGGTCGCGCCCTCAACAAGATGTGCGTCGTGAAATTCCATGGTTGCTAATTGATTCGTCAAATAATTGCGATAAATCGTCGTTTGGCCGGCGGCCCCGACTGCGAATTAGTCCCGGAGCGCCGACAGACTTTTGCCGGTGGCGACAGCCACCGGCAACAAATGTTGAACATCCAGCCCGAAGGGCGACACAAACGCTATGGCCACCACAGGCTTGTGTCGCCCTCCGGGCTGAACACAAGGAACAAAAATCGCCCACAACGGTTCCTCCATTCATCGTTGTCACCGTCAGCAATTGACCCTGCGCCAGCGTTCGCCCCGTTTGCGTGGAATTCTGAACGCCCCTACCGTTCCAGCAGCGGCCGCTGCGAAACAGTGGCAGCGGCGTGGTAGCTGGGGGTTGAGATCAACGCGGAATTTGGCGAACGGCTGACTTGGTATCCGTACAGCGAGACCGCCTTGCCGTCGGCCGCATCAAACCGCAGGTCACACGCGAGGCAGTGTCCGATCAGCTTGGATTGTGTAGAGATAGAATCACAATCCGTACATCGCAGGCAGCCTTGAATTTGTTCGAAATCAGCACCAACCACCATGCCTCGTAAACGACATTTCGGGCAGACCATCCCGTCTGCGGTCAGAAATTCCCGTTCTGGACCAACATGAGCACAGGCATAGTGATGAATTAGAACTTCTTGCTCCGTCCATGCACTCCCGCATGATCCGCAGCCCTCCCGAAAAGTTGGAATGGCTTCGCAGTCGGGGCATACGATGATCTTATCCAGAGCGATCTTTTTGACGTCAGGATCGTTTTCCCAGTGTTTGCGGCGATTTTCGTACGGGCCAAACGTCATGCGTCGGGTTGTCGGATCAAGTTCGGGAACAAACAATTGTGGCTCGGCCACAGCCGTCGGGCTGTTAGCTGCAACTGTGTGAGCTTTGTCGACCCGACGAACTTGTTCGCCCGGCACAATGTTGGCCCGCATTCTGAGTTCCCGCGGTTCGAACCGATCCAACAGCAGATCACTGGCACCCGCCAGCAACGCTTCTGCACCTTTGAACAGTTCGTCTTCACGCAGCATGATCATGACCGGGAGTTCGCCCGTCGACTTGACCGTGCGAATCTGACGGCACAACTCAATCCCCTGAATCTTATGCCCGAAGGCTCGAGCGAGGACTAGGGTGAATTCAGGATTGACTTGAAACGCATTCCAAGCGGCTTCGTTACTGTCAACAATAGTAAACGGCAACTGGGCGTCGTTAAGTGTGAGTGCGACTATTTTTAAGGAGTCTGGGTGATCGTCGGCGACAAGAATTTGACAATGTGGCATGAGATGATCCTCGCGAATCTTACGTGAATTGTGGCCCGTGGTGTTTGCCTGAAGAGACCTTCAGACGCTTAGAGTTGAGTCGAGAAGTGTGGCAACTTGGCGACCGCTCCGACGGACATGCGTCGGTCGGCGGCGAATTCCGGTGCAGGTCGCACGCGGACGGGAAGTAGCCGGACGGCCTTGCGATAGAAGACCTCAATGTTTTCTGGAGGCTGTCGATGCTCACTGCCAATCTCTGTGACCGTACAGGGCACGAGTTCGGCGAATGGTTCGATATTCAGCTGCATGGTGTCGCCGACTTTGAAGTCTGCGGTCATTTCCTGTGGCAGAAACATTTCGATTTCCAATGAAGAATCTTCAATCACAGAGAACAATGTTTCGTGAGATTTGATGCACTCACCAGCCGGATGATGTCGAGACAGAATTCGGCCACTGACCGGAGCACGCAGGTCTCCCTGAGCGATCCATGCTCGAATGCGCTGAGTTTCGTTAAGCAGCATATCGACCTTGGCCACCAGCGGCCCCACCTGTTCAGACCCCAAACGCGGAACCGCGGCCGCCGCTTCGGCTCGCCCCTTCAGAACCAGCAGGGCCTGCTGTACGGCGGCTAATTTGTCTGTCTGTGCTTCCTCTTGAACGATCTGATTGTCTAGATCCTGCTCTTTGGCAGCCTTAGTTTGGATCAATGCGTGAGTGCGGGCGAGGTCATTGCGGATCACGCCCAGAGCCCCCGATTCTGCATGCACCGTGCCAGCACCTTCGTAGAAGTCTGCCAAGGATCGGGTCATTTCCGTTTCTTGAACATGTGACACCCACTGCACTTTGGCGATTTCGGCGTTTAGAGCCGCTTCGGCGATTTTCAGTTCGTCTGCGACGCGAGCCAGTCGTTGTTCGTATTCCAAATCAAAGACTGTGGCCAGCCGTCCGTCTTGGCGAACTTCGTCGCCTTCACGTACGTGAACGTACTTCAGGACGCCGTCCACTGGGGCCGACACGTTGATGATTCGGCCAGTCACAACGCCGTATGCTTTGTAACGCAACAGTGATTCCCAAACCGTAAACACTCCTGCACCGCAGGCCATGAACATCAACACTGCGATCAGAAAACGACCGCGTGGTCGAGTTTTCGGCGCTGTTGGAAATACGGAGCTGGTTGGCTGAGAAGGCGTGGCGACGGTTTTCGACTGGGCGCTGGCAGGCTGAAAACGATAATTGCTACGCAGCTTTTCCGAATTGTCGCTGGCGGAATTCGTACTGTTTGTCGTTGTCGTTGTCGTTGTCATGGTTATCATTCACCGCAAAAATTCTGTTCAGTGGTATTCGCTCGCTAGTCATCTCGACCAGTAGAACGTGGCACACACTGAACATAGGTTGCGGATAAACACCACTGGGGTGTGGAGTGTTGACGAACAGCAACTTCTGGAAATCCAGCATCGATCGTGAGGCATTTGCCGACCGTTCGGAATGCGCCGACATTCAACGCCCCACGCTACGCTGGTTTTCCCACATAAAATGCAGCAAATGAACACCACCGTGACAGATTTCGCAATGGGAAACCCGCCGTTGAACCGAGCGCCCATCGGGCCGCGCGTCTCAACGGGCCGCGCGGGGCTTGTCTTGGGCCTTTAAAAATCAATGGCCCGCTTCATTGTTGGGATTTGATAGCGTAGGGTGGGGTGGGTCAAGGAGCCAAAGCGACGCCGACCCACCACACGTCTACGCCCCGTATCGACAAAGAAAATGGTGGGTCGACATGG
>JBDNHJ010000271.1:0-76429 GCA_041688835.1 Fuerstiella sp. | reverse complement strand
CAGCCCCGGCAGATCCAGCACGCTGCCAGTTCCACTCGCGCGAAATCTATCGGATGCCGTGTTGTTCGAATAGCTCGTCACATTCGGCAGGGATAACGTCGCGCCACCTGACACATAAAGATTCGAACCGTCGACGTTCGTTGCGCCGGTTACCGAAACCTGTGAGCTGGCCCCTTGCGCGCGCATTGTTGCGTTTAAGACGGTGAGCGAACCCGCAACGGTCGAATCCCCATCATTGACTTGAAGTGTAGCCCCACTGCTAACTGTCAGTGAGGATCCTGTGGTTGTGTTTAGGCTACGAATACTGACGGTGTTGTTGACTGGAATAACAACATTGCCAGTTGCGATAACTACATCGTCGCTTGCTGTGGGAGCCGTGCCGCCCCAGTTCCCTGCGTCTTGCCACGAAACGCCATCACCGCCCCCGACCCAGCTGACAGTGGCCAGCAGTGTGCGGTCCTCCAGCAGTTCCATCTGCGAGATCGTGGGCAGGCGACGGCTTCGATACTTGCGACTTGACGTCGAACGACTACGTAGCCGAGGAAGATGAAGGCCGCGAAGCCAGCTGGAAAGTGACATAAAACGATGATCTGAGTGAAAAGGAAGTCGCGTGGTGAAGAGCGATAACGCGAAAATCTGCTGTGAAGTCCGTACCGGGATCGGCGATAGTCCGCGAAAAGGAGCTGTTTTTCAAGGCAGCCAACGCTGCAGTTAGTGACAAACTGTTTGCATCGCAATGGCAGGCCCGCCTACAATACCCCTCGAATCAACAGTCACAGACTTCGCGCGACCTCTTCGCTTTTTTCCATGCTTCGCCAAATTATTGCAAGAACTTCTGCCTGCACGAGGCACTCATCGTTGCTGCGCGGTTCTCTACAAATTGCCGAGAGATTTCCATGACTCAATCCTCGCTTGAGGGATCCGTCACTGCACAATTGCCCAGACTGAAAACCGCCGAGGCATCCGTGGAAGCGTGGTTTGTTGACAGGTATTTTGAGCGTATCTGCAGCTTGGCTCGACAGCACTTGGGGGCGTCGTCGCGTGCCGCGCACGACGAAGAGGATGTGGCTCTGACTGTGATGCGAAATTTTCTTGAGGGCGCAAAGCAAGGCACATTCCAGCGTCTCCGGAACCGCGAGGACCTGCATCAAATACTCCTGATGCTCACGAAACGAAATTCTGTCGACTTCTTCAGACGGTCAACCCGTCGACAAAAGAACGAAGTCGGGGAATCTGAATTCGGTTCGCCGGAAGTTCCATTTGCTTCCGTTGCCGCTATGGAACCGGATCGCGACTTGATATCTGAGATCTCAGAAGAGATTCGAGAGCTGTTTCGTGGAATCGAACATGAAACACTCAAGCTGGAAGAGATTGCGATCTGGCGGCTGCAGGGGTTTTCGGTGAACGAAATCGCAGAACGTCTGGAATTGCTGCCTCACACGATTTATCGAAGACTACAACTCATCCGTGACCGGTGGAGCCAACGTGCGAATGAGAAGGATATGTCTTAGCATTCCTTTGCGGTTGGTATGCGTCGACCGACTCTCCGAAAATTTTGCGAATTACTGTCAATGGCCGCGGTTTGATTTCGAGTAAGAGATAGACGCTACGGATTGGATTCGTGGAATGGCTGACGGCTCGGTTCCGCGACGGCCTGTTTTCTCTGCCTCTGTAATTCCGGCGACATGCCAATGACAACCGAACCCGAAACCACAGCGGATCACTTCGAGGTGGGGCTTCCTTGGGACATCCGTGTTGAGATCGAGGTACTTGCGGATCAGTTCGAGCACAGACTCAGAGAGGGTGCCAACGTAGAACTTTCTAATATATTGAGTGTGGCAGACCATTTGCCGCGGACCGCAACGTTGCAGCTTCTGCTGGAAACTGAGATTAGTTTTCGGATGTCTCAACCCACCGAAGTCTCTGAAAGCGATTATCTGGACCAGTTTCCAGACGAACAGGAGATCGTTCATGCCGCGATGGACCGCGTCAGCGGTTGCGAACTTCATGTCGCGATCACTCGGCGAGGCGTTGGTAACGCCGGGTCACAACACGTCCTGCATGCCAAACCGTTCGTTCAGGACTACAGGCTGGAAGGGGTGATCGGCAGCGGTGCTGCGGGCGTTGTCTACCGGGCGGTCCATATTCCGACGGACGAGGTCGTCGCGATGAAGATCATTCGGTCGGAACCCTTAGCTTCCGGCGACCCTGCTGCGACTTTTCAGGCTATCCAGGACGAAGTCATCGTTCTCAAACAACTGAACCATCCCCATATACTGCCCGTCAAGGATTCCGGTTGTACTGATGACAGCATCTGGTTCGCTATGCCGTACGTTTCGGGGACGATGCGCGAGCTGATCTCGGATAGCCCCATTGAGCCTCGTAGAGCGGCTCAGATCATTCAGAAAATCGCATCTGCGCTGCACATTGCCCATAGAGAACGAATCATCCACCGTGACATCAAGCCGGGAAACATCCTGATTGCGGCGAACGACCATCCGTTCGTTGCGGACTTTGGGATCGCCATGACCAGCAATGAATTTGGGACTGGACCGGACTACGCAGGCACCCCGCTATACATGAGTCCCGAGCAAGCCAGCGGTGCCGCAAATTTTGTAGATGGTCGGACCGACATATTCAGTCTGGGAATTGTGTTCTATCAGCTTCTCACCGGAGTGCATCCGTTCGACTCCCCGACCGCAACCACGGAAGACATCAAGTATCGGATCCGGAATCTGCGTCGGCGTCCGATCCGGCAACTGGTCGATATCCCCGCAGCACTGGAGCGAGTCTGCTTGAAGACGCTCGCCGTAGATGTCGACGAACGATATTCAACAGCCGGAGATATGGCGCAGGACCTGGCAAGTTTTCTTGAAACACTCCCCGCGAATGGCGGCCCATCACATTCATTAGATTCTGAAATCGATTCTCCGAATACCAACCGACCAGTGTCTGCCAGAAGGCTCGTGATCCTCGGCATTCTAGGTTTCGTCGCTCTCGGTATCGCCATCGGAATCTGGAATTCCGTCCAAGAGGGAGAATCGCAGCCGTCAGCGAGTACGTCTGCATCCGTCATCGCAGATGACGACTTGCTGGCGTTGAATGAAGAACAATTAATTCTTTGTTCAAACGGAGAGCAGCAGTCAATCATTGCCGCATATGTCCACTTGCAGGAATTGATGAATGGTCGGCAGTCGGGGGAGATCCCGCCAGACGACTTCTGGTCGGCATTCGCCCGACAGGACGATCCAACCATCCGAAGTTTGCTTGTCGAACGGTTGCCAGTTTCAGGCGTACCGGTTTCCGCAGTCGTCGATCAGCTGAGAGTTGAGGTAGACCCTGGCGTTTTTAGCGCGCTGGTTCAGGCCCTTGGCGGCTACGAAATCGAGAGTCCGGTTTGGGAAGATCTGAGGCCGTGGCTGCGGCAGGAATACTGGACCCGAACGGATTCGGGGGTCCACTCCAGTATCCGGTGGTTGTTCTCATTGCGCGGCGAGCAGGAGCAGCTTCGACCCGACCCATCGGTTGACTATGCCGCTGAATCGCAACGGGGTTGGTACATAACAAAGCACGCCCACGAAATGGCAATTATCTCTGGATCGAACCATTCACAAATCGGTTCACCAACTGATGAAGTCGGACGCGAAAAAACGTCTTCACACCTTGATGAAGCTCTGCGAGCTATAGCGATCCCGTATGACTTCGCAATCTCAACAACCGAGGTCACAGCAGATCAGTGGTGGAGAGCGACATCGCCAACAAAACGTGACGCGGTACCGGCCATTCCTGATCTCCCCCGGAATCGTAGTTATTGGAATAACGCGGCTTGGTACTGCAATCGAATCGGCGAACTCGAAGATATTCCAGAATCTCAGCACTGCTATGAGGTCGTAGGTCAGATGGAAGGCCTCCCCCAGTACTTTCCCAAACGAAACGCAACCCGATTGCTCGGATACCGATTACCTACGGATGACGAATGGGAACTCGCCTGTCGCGCTGGGACCACGACTCCCAGATCATTCGGATCTGATGTCTGTCAACTCCAGCGATATGCCAATACCGGAACTGAAGGTGTTGACCGTGTGGCCACCCGCTTACCAAATGCCTTCGGTCTTTTCGACATGCACGGAAATGTGTCCGAATGGATTCACGGTGCTGAGTACATCGACACCCCTTCATTCACCGGGATGTGGCATGTGCGGTGTCGCGGCGGTTCTTCTTGGACAAGCCTTGCACAGGTGCGTTCGGCAGCGAGATTTGTCATCCCTCACGGCAATACCAATGAACGCTTTGGATTCCGCATCGCACGCACACTCAAAAAAGACGGCGACGAGAGCTAGCTGGTTTCCCGTCTGCCTCTGTCACTGCGAGAAGGATGTGTCCGAGAAGTGATGGTATAAGTCCCAAAACTGTTTGAAACATGGAAGGCAGAGGAATGAAAGGCTCTTCACGTCGTTCGTCAGAAAACCTTTCTGGTTAGGTACTTACGTTCAAGGAAACCTGTCACGCAACTCGGAAGCGTGTTGGTCTTCGGAACCGGGGCTCTACTCGTTCTCGGGATTTCCCGTTGTTTCACAGGCGTCAATCAACATCATGATCGTGTTCCGAAGATGATTGGGGAGCTGTCCCCACAGACCTACAATGTGCAGTAGGGCGCTGTCTGCTTCGGACATAAGTTGACAAGCTGAGCCATCCAAACACTGACTATTTACTGACTTCCCAACAAGGCCGTTCCTCAAGATGTTCTCAGGAAAAGGGTTACGGCTGATGGCACCGGGGTTCGAATCCCCCTCTCTCCGCTCATCTGGATGCCTCTGAGCCATAAGTACATGGCTCAGAGGTTTTTGCGTTTCTGAGAGGCTCTCAGAGAAACTCGTTTGTGGCACTTTTGTGGCACTTTGTGGCGGGAATCTTCTCTGAAAGGAGCCTCCAATGGATAAGCCCAATTCGTTTCGCGTTGGAAAAGTACGTGGCGACCTGCGCGGCAGCGTGTGGTACCTAACGTACCACGAAGATGGACGTCGAATCCGACGACGCGTCAGCCCTGATCGAAAAGCCGCTCAGCAGATGGCGGCACAGGTCAACGCTCAGAACGAAGTCAGTGCGCCGACAGCCTTCAACTTCGAAGCCGTCGGCATTGAACAGTTGCAGGAACGGTGGTTGAAACACCACGAGCATGTCCTCAGGTCGTCAGTTCATACAACCCGCCGTTATCGAACGGCAACGCAGCATCTGATCAACTTTGTGCGTCTTCGAGCGCCGCGCCTCCAGGCGGCCCAATTTACCCAGCGGCACGCGGAAGACTTCGTGCGTTACCTGAGAACGATCGAAGTTGCTCCCAATGGTCATGCCAACACAGCCAAACGCCCCTTGCTGGACAATGGAGTTCGCTACATCCTCGCGACCTGCCGATCGATGTTTGTGTTTGCAGACAAGCACAAGCATCTGTCCCCGTACGCCCAGAATCCGTTTTCGTTAATTGACCTCGACCGAATGCCGACAGACGACGCGCGACCAATCCACCTGCTGACGTTCGAGCAGGAACGGCAATTTCTTGAGCAATGTGACAACTGGCAGTTTCCAATGTTCCTTCTGCTGATGCTGGCCGGAATACGGCCGGGTGAAGCGACGCACCTTCTGTTGCCGGACGACGTTGATCTGAAAAAGCGTCATTTGTTGATCCGGAATAAGCCGCAGCTCGGATGGCAGGTGAAAACTCGAAACGAGCGACAAATTCCAATCGTCCCCGATTTGGCGGATGTCTTGGCACGCGACATTGGTCACCGTAAATCTGGTCCATTGGTCACGCGTCGATCGATTCAGTTGTGCCCAAATTCAGGATCCGTGTTCTCTAATACGAAAGCGATGGAACGTGCATTTGTGGACAACACGGAGCGTTTGCGGAATGCGGGCACAGATTTGAACCAACGTGAGTTACAGCAGAAAGCAGCAAAGCAGATATGGCGCGAAGCCGGAGCCATTCGCACTGATCGAATTCGATCCGAGTTCATGCGAGTGACTCGTTCCATCGGACTGTCGGAGATGACTGCCCCCAAATCGCTGCGACATCTGTTCGCGACAGAATTGCAGGACAAGAACGTCGATCCATTGATCAGATCGGAACTCATGGGGCATTCGACGAACCGAGACGGTGGAGGGCTTGGGATGACCGGTCGCTATACTCACACACGACCAGAAACCAAGACACGAGAATTGCAGCGTGCGATGTCTGGACGCGCAGCGATTTTCGTGGCTCTGGAATGGCTGAAAAAACGGGGCCAAGTTTGAATCAATGACCAGAGAATGTGCCGGATGCGGAAGGCGCGTCGCTCAGTCTGAAACCTCACTCGGACCAATGTCTTTCCGTCCCGGCTTTTAGGGGCGATCAGCGTTCAATCGCGGCAAGCAGTGGCTTGAACTTTTTTTCGATGGCGGATTCGTACTGCTGTCTGAGATCGTTTAGGTGCGTGTAGTTGACGAGCGCTGATCGCCCGGGAGACTGGCCGAGTAAGTAACGCCGATAGAATTCAGGCATCCCCGCATTCTGCATTTCCGTATTAAACAGGTGACGAAAGTCCTTCAGTGTGGCATCCTTTCGCCAATCCAGTTTTCGTGCGAGTTTTTTGAATTCGTGTTCGATGTGGTCGTAGGTGATGCCTCCCGCTCCTCTCAGCAGAAGAGTCTGAGCCCGACCTTTCGCAACCGAATTGTCGGTTCTTAACGCCCGGTATTCAGTGATGAGATTTGGCATGTCTGTCGCAAGTAGTCGTGGTGTTACATGGCCTTCATAGACCCTCCGATTCTGAAATAATAAACCAGCCTGCTGCTGCTTGTCGTCACGGAGCAATACCCGGATTTGAGGCAACAACGGAAGCTTCTTGTCACGTCGCCCCTTGGTGAAATATGAGAGTTCCGCATGACACACAATGGAGAGCCAATCTGGTGTCAGCGATTCTCGGACTGCCAAGGTCAATTCGGAAGGTCGCAGACCATAGAAGACCAGCAGCGAAAAGATCAGTAGCTGAAACGAATCACATTCCCTTAGGAATGTTTCGGCCATTTCAACGGTAATGTCCGGCTCTCCGAACAAATCCCTCGCGACACGATCTGTCCGTCGTTTAACACTCGCAAACGGATTTGCGAATCCGTCGCCGAGAATCGCACCACCATTCGGATCGCATGCCCAACGAAACATAGCCCTCACGATCGAAATCACATAGTCCGTGGACTTCAGTGTTCGTCTCGTCGTGTTAGCATGGCCGTTCGGTGACACCTGAGCGCGCTGCAGAAATCCCTCAAATTCCAGGACGAAATCGTGGTCAACTTTGTTTACGGTGTCGACGCTGGGACTCGCAGAGTTTTGCACGTAGTTCAAATAGTGTTCGAGCGCCGTACGATACCGCTCGCACGAATCTTCAGCGATTTCGCCAGCCATCGCACGGCGTCGCTGATGGTCGATATAGCGACAAACAAGCTCACCATGGGTGGTTCGTCCAGCACTCGCACCCGATCTGCGATAGTTGATAATTCTGTCATCGATCTCTCGCGCACGCATGATTGTGTCAAGTAGATCACCATCGACGCGGAGGGATACGTTCTTTTTCCGGGATGGATCCCACCAGTTTAGCATATAGTGGTCCGACCGATGATAGCCCCGCACTTTCTTCGGAGAAGAGATTCCCTGAGGGAATTTTTCAATGCGCCGCCAGTTGTGTCGTCCGCCATACTTCTCGGACCACATTGAACTTTCGTTCTTCGAGTCCAGTCTTAAGGAGTTCGATCCCATCGTTTCGCCGTTACCTGCCCGGAGTATTTCGCTGTGGTAGCATTTTCGCAGTCAACTCCGCGGCCTGGACGATAGAATCCGAGTGTCACAACCTGATCACAGCGTTGTGACAGATTTGTGATAGTTGGGCTGCTCAGGTAGCGATTTTCACTTCGTAGCGGAGGTCAGGCGTTGGATTCCAGGGAACTCGCTGTTCAACAATTTGATCTGATTCGCAAATCAGTGCTGGAGAATTCGTCGCCGGGGACGGAGGCAACAGCGTGGTTACAAAAGTACGCGATGCCAGCGATAGCGGAATATTGGGAACGACCGCAATTCCGCAAGCTCGCTACCTGGAGCATCCGAAAGTTGGAGAGTTCTGCAGCATCTGATGAGCGACGCTTCATCGATCAACTCGACTCATGCATCCGCCGCGTTTGTAAAACGACGCTCAAGCTGGCGGCCAAGCCCAAAGTGTCGCGATTGATTCAGGAAGGAATCCTGCATCCATCATCAGCGATGGAAGTAGATGACGTGTTTTCTGATCCGGACGCAAGTACCTCGATTCAATCAACGCGTTCTGCTGTGCGAACTGCCGCTACTCACCCGAAATCATTGGAATGCTTCGCAAGCGGCGACTTTAAACTGGCGGACCATCATGACTACTTTGAGCCCGTCTAGGAATTTGTTGAAATTAACGGCGAAGCGATCCAGCGCGGGGAACTGATTCTGTCTGTCAATCCACAGTTCATCCCGATTGGCGACGTGATCGTGCAGACAATGCTTCGCCGTGTCGAATCGGTGGAGGCCACAATCCGAGGAGCACATCAAACGGTGGTAAAGGCTGTTTCGGAGGCGGGAAGCAGTTACAAATCACAAGCGGTTGAAGTAGCTGAAGCGATGTCCGAATTTGACTCGTTCATGTCAACACTTCGTCCGTGTTTTGTTAATAGCCCGGAAGCTCAACTTCGGAACGCCTGCTGCGTTCTTGCCCAGATTTTCGCAGCGAAAAATTCTGACGCAGACTGCAACTGGCTCGGATTACCAGATTCTCTGGTTAAGACGGGACGAAACGTCCTTGAAGTCCGACTCAGGAGCTGGCGTGGGCCGCAGATTTATTTCGTTATCGCGAACGCGTTTTCCGAATTGGCAAAGTTATATGAGGAAGTGTACGAATCCAGCGAAGTGGACGAAGCGATTGCCCAGTGTCGACTGGTGATTGATGAGAAGTCGCTGCGAGTGTGGTGGGACCAAAATGAGCTGTTGATTGGATTGTCCCCCATAGAATTCAGGGCGCTATTATTGCTTGCCAAGGGCGCATCCGGACAGCGAGTTATCTCAGAAAGCGATGTCTATTCTGATTCCGGAAGTCGGAGTCGCTGGCCGACAATGATCAGCCGACTGAAGAAGCGACTTCCAGCCGGTTTGAAGGGCACGATTCTGAAGGGGGAAGTTCGGAGCACCTACCGGATTGACCTTTCCGGTGAGCAGGTACACGTGGCCAGGCGGTAGTAGCCAAATTCAACGCATGGTAGTGTCTGCAATTAGCATAGATACTGCGACCGCACCGATGGCATTGCCGGCATAAACGCTATCGCTCCCGACTGTGTACGTCATTGGGAAAAGAACCCATCGGCCCCCCGGGAATGGCTTTTTGCGTTTTGACAGCGTGAAGTATCACAAGATTCGTCCTGCGTTGTGAACATACCGTGACATCGGTTTTTTAGTCTTCGTGTGCCGTGAGCGGCCGTCCTTCTGACAGTCTGGATTACTCACTGTCACGTACGCTTGCATAACGAAGAACAATCGCGGTGCCCGTCCATCATGATATCCTGAAAACGAACTACGCAGCCATCCGGGCGCTACCATCTGGCGCGCCGTATCGTTCCGGAATCAGGAACAACTGCAACACACGTGGACCGCCGGATTCCGATCTGACGCATCAAGATGCGGAAGCGTCGAGACTATGACGGACTGCGCGATACGTTTCGTCCGTCGACAACAAACAACCAGTTTCAAAACCCAGCACGCAATGACTACGTCATACCAACGCGTTGCTGGTGTGGCTTTTCTTGCGCGCGATTCCGAAAGGTGCCGCCCTTGAGCAGCCAAAACAAATCAGCCCAGCAAGTAGAGTTCTCTCCGGAGAAGATTGAAAACATTGCTGAACTCGTTGTCAGGGGAGAATCGCCCATCCCGTGGGACTTGCCCTCTGATGTCCTTGAGTCAGTTCTGCAAGCGGTCCATGCCGCGAGAAGAACTCGATTGATCACGTTTTTCGCTCGTGCCGTAGCCGAGCATATCCAGACGGAAAATCACACCGAAAAGGAGTTCTGACATGCCATTTCTATATCGCCCATTTGATCCGAAAGAAGCGCGCAACGTCGTCCTGTACACTCGCATGAGCACTGACCAGCAAAACAAGCGAAGCCCTGCCCAGCAGAAAACGGTGGTCAATGAAACTCTGCGGCGTATGCAATATCCGTGGACTGTCATCAAGTGTTACATCGACTCCGGGAAGTCAGGGCGCCGGGTAAGAAATCGACCGCAGTACAATCGAATGCTCAGCGAACTCAAAGCTGGCCTGGTTGACGCTAAGTTTATATTGGTCGACACCATTGAGCGTTTCGGCCGCATCGAGGACCTGGATTCTGTCAGACGCGAGCTTTACCAGCGGCACGGTATCGTTGTTCTGTCTGCAGACAGATATTTCGACGACCCGAATTCCCCGCAGGGCAGAGCCGCAACGATGATGGAGAGTTTTCGGGCAACCGAAGACTCTCGCATTAAGCGGCACAACGTCATTCGCGGAAAGCGCGATGCGATTTCACAAGGATTCTGGCCAGGTGGACCGGTTCCGTTTGGGTATGCGTTGAAGGTCTCAGAAACTGAAACTCGAGGTGGTCGTGAAATCCGACACCACATCCTCGTCCCGCATCAGATTACTTCTTCAATCATCCGATCGACCTTTGTGAAATCTATCCGCAACCCTTCGCTGGGCCAGGAGGCCCTGGCGAAATGGCTTTCCGGTCGTTCGGATATTCCCCTTGCGCTTCGGTCGTTTCATCCGGATACCGTCGGTCGTTGGTTGAGGAATCCAATCTACTACGGTGAATTTGTGTGGGGTGAGTACGCATCGGACACATTGTCGATGATGTTCGAGTTTTGGAACGGAACCCGGACGATGAAATCCTGCGCGTGCCCGACTTCTGTGAACCGATTGTTTCAAAGGAAGAGTATGACGAAGTTGCAGCAGGTCGAAAGATCCGAACGACGAATAGCCGAGGCGACAAGACCAAGCCACCGCGAAGAGGCTTGGTCTACAAGTACATGCTGACTGGTTTGATCCGCTGTGCACACTGCAATAGCTCCATGGTTCCGAATGGCAGCGCAGCTTACATAACGGCAGATGGTGTCAGTTCCAGCAGTGCGTCTAGTGAGCCCCAGCCAGTTGAAACCTTCGCCAGCGCCTTCACGCACCATTTGATAGCTGTAGTCATGATTGCAGGACTCACAACTGAGCGTTTTGACCGCGTCTCCTTCGATCGTCGCGGTGATATCGTGTCCGAATCGAATGTTCATTGATCTTCCTTTCTTACGACAGGGTGAATACATTATTGCTGCGAAGCAGTTTTCCTGGAACGCCTGTGAGTCATCGCGATCCGCGTCCGCATTGTTGGGTGAGCTGCCGCCTTTTACTTCACAGTCGAATCACGAATGTACGTCGTTCACTATCACGAACAAGGGCATGCTGACCATCGTTCGTCACCAGTAGGCTGCCGCGTTCGTCATACGTCGAAAAACGGAATGGCAGGTCGTGCGTTTTGAGTGTCTTCAGATCTCGATTCAGCAGTGTCAGCTTGCAGGCATTGTCAAGTTCCTTGATGCTGACGATCCACTGCTGGTTTTCTGAAACCGCCACGCAGTCCATTGAGATGTCGAATCCCAGCGCATTGGTTGACTGACCGATGGTTGTTATTGGGTTGGATTTCTGGTTCGTCAGGTCGTTCCAAATTGTCAGCCCTCCGCTCGTGTAAATCATAAGATTCGTGGCAGTTGATCCCATCGCCTGCATTCGAGCTCGACCGTGAGTTCGGGGAGCGTACGCGGGGACTCTCGTTTTGGATTTCCCTTTCCAGTCTGTTCCATTCCATTCGTACTGCCAGATGGCTCCATTGTCTTTCCAGACAGCGAGCGCATTTCCATCACCCGAATATGACGCATGGTCCGCGGCTAAATCGCTCTTCGATACCAATTGCAGATCAGGCCGTTTAGCTGCAGCCGTGCAGAACCGTTTTCGTTGGTTATGGCCACGGAATCCTGCGTGACGGAGCAGGCTCCGTAAGGCCCGCCACTGAAGATCGGACGCAGTTCCTTTTTTTGCTCTTTCGATAGACCAGCTGTGGTTGCCACCATGAAAGGAGAGTTTCCGGCCACGTTCCATACTTGTGCATCGCCATCTTCGAATATCGCCAGCAGCGACGAGTCTTTACTGAATGCAAGACGCGGACTGTCACCAAGTCCCGGTATCATGTGCGACTTCGTTACAGCGGTGTCGAAAAGCTGAAGGTCATCACTGTCCGTTTCCACATCTCCGTTGCCAGCTATCCAGCGATCATCGGGCGATATTTCCCACCCGTGCTGGGAGGATGGCAAAATCCGCACGATGGATTCGGGGGCATCGGTCGGAAGATCTTCAAATGACATGTCTTCCTGAAGGAATCTATCAAAGCCACTCGCAAGTTTCTGCTTTGGGGCATCAGTTCTGAACTTCAGCGACTCAACGCTTACCCAGCCAAACTTGAGATCATCCTTGTTTCGCTCCGGGCGTGACACAAAAAGATCAACTTTCCATCATCGGATAATGACCAGCACTCAGCCCTTCCTGCAGCTGCTGTGAGTGGTGACGTACGACCGATTCGAACTGATTTTCCATTTGCTCGTTCAAACAAAACGAGATTTCCGTTTCTTTGGGTGGTTTGTACTGCGATCGTTCCAGCGGCTTCAGCAAATGAAACATCACATACCCCGTTGCGGTTAGCGGGAGCTTTTCAGTGACGTTTAGCGTTGCCGAGTCGAAGTGCCAGAGTTCTTTGGCTTTTCGAGGAGTGTCAACAATAATTGCGAATCGTGCTCCATCTTCGAATGATTTGATGCAACGACTGTTGTTTCTTGCTTGATAGCCAGCTGGAAAGGGGACCATTCGAGTTCTTCCGTCGATGTGAATCAAGCCTTCCTCACACACAGCGATGATTTTTTTTGGACTGGGACTGCGACGGCTGCAATTCGATCCCAACTATGAGCTGAATCATCCACTGGATACTCAAATAGAGACCTCCCATCCAAGGGCCAGCAGGCGACTCGGTCCCCACGGGAATAGCCTTCGAGAAGCCAGAATTGATCTGCCCGCACACTCAAAGAGTAGTACGGCGCAAAGCTTCCATTTGCCCTGCTTAAGCTGGCTTGCGACTTCCCCTCAGACTGATAAGCCCCCAAGTTGACAGCGTAGGCCGTCCCCGTCTCGAATTTCCGACCTGTCTGGAATCGATAGACGAGTTTATTGCCTCGATGGCTATTGGCAAGAACACCTCGAAAGCCTCCCTTCACAGGGTAGGGAGTTGCTCGATTCACGGTCACCCTCTGCTGGCCGATATTCGTGGTAACTGGGTCTCCTCCTCGCGGGTAGTAGATTCGTCCGAGGTAGCTTGTGGGCGGTTCATTGTTCGAAAGCTGAAAGAAGGGCACGTTCGTGCTGGGTTTGCGGTCATCGAACGACATGGGCAAAATCTCCCAATGCTGCTCAGTCGCTGTGTCCAACCGCACCATCCGACTTTTCTCATCGATCAGTGTGACATCGTAGTTGCCGTGTTCGGATGCAAACGCCTTGATTGTCGCCGTGTCGTCGATATCGAACGAGTTCTTTTCGAAATCAGGGAATTTGAACGAAAACCAGCGAACGCCGTCTTCGGCTTGCACTGAAGTGGTGATCAAGGCCAATGCCAAAAGGGAGGCTCTGACAATGACACTCTGACGATATTTTGTGGCCACATGGGCAAACTGGGATTTTAAGGACTTCATTGCGGTTGGCTCCTGCAAAACGAGTTGATTTTCAGCGAGTTGTGGAGGCCGAGATTGATTCGAAGTCTGTCAGACGAGTGGCGTCCAACATTCTCGTCCGCGATGAACCGTTGAAACCAACCGAGCGTTTCTGGACGCGTCTTCACGCACGGTATGGATTCCATAAATCTTTTTTCCGGTACTTCGAGCACGGAGACCAGCCTGAAATGTTAAAGAACGTTTCGCCCAACGTTAGCGTGATGTTATTCCGCAATGGAGGCAACTTTGACTTCGATGATCGGCGGTGGATGTTGAGCGAGAAGACGGGGAAATTGATTTAGAAGCCCCCGATCTGTGCCATGGCCGTTGACGATTAACTGTTCTCGCTAACGTGCAACACACCGGTGCTAAATGGCAAAACCTACATTGCACTGGAGAATCTATGACTGACAAGAACCGCCAAACGGTGTTGGACGAGCAGTAGGCATAATGCTGGACTTGCAATTCGGTACCGACGAGAGCCACGAACCACGTCGTCAATTCCGTAGCCAGTTCTCGCGGCAGAAGATCGCCAAACAGGCGGAAGTCGCGCTCAAGCAACGAACCGAGTCGGGTGGCTCGTGCTTGATGTTTTCAAAATCAGCTGGTGGCTTGATCGGGCATATGATCTGACGACTGCTTGCGGAACTCGTCGAGCCGTGTCTGATTTCCGAAGTCTTCCTCGTGTCGACGCTGCGTTTCTGAGCCAAGGCAGAAATTATTCGGCGGCTGGCAGATTGCCGTTCAGCAGCCGTTCTCGAACTTCAAGCACAGCCGATGCAGCAGCACCGTCAGTCGTTGAGTTCCGCGCACTGCTGTTGGAAATCTCTGGGGCCACAACATCCAGCATGCGGGACCACGCTTGTTCTGCGCCGTGTTGGTCGCCTCGACGAGCCGCCAGTTCGCCACGTTCTTTAAGTATGGGTAACAGCCACGTGGTCTGGTTGGCGACTGTCGCTGCTGCTTCGGCGCGATCGGCAAGCGCCGCGCCTGTCCGCTGCGTTTCCTGAAGTGCCAACAGCGGCTTCGCCATCAACCACAAAGCGACATCATGCGGCGCGATCGGCATTGAATCCGCAGAGAGGGCCGCCTGCAAGGCAGCATTCCGAAGTACAGATTGTCCCGCCGCATCCGCAAACACAAACGCGGCCACTGCCACGCTGGCATCAGCCGCTCGATCGGGACGGTCCTGCAAGAAATCCGTCAACAGATCACCGATCTGTCCTGCCTGTTCAGACTTGGCCACGGCTTGCAAAGAAGACAGTACGATGCTGTTCCGCAATCCGGCGTTTTCGTTTTCGCCCGGCTGAGTCAGTAACAGATTGATGCCCGCTGTTGCTGCTGGCGCTGTGGCAGTGCTGTCGTCAACAGACTGCGGTCGGCTGAGATATTCCAGAACGATGGCTCCAGAAATGTTTCGCGGCAACGTTGCCTGCAACTGTTTCGCTTGCTGATAGCGGCGGTGAGCTAATCCTTCGTCGCGAAACTTTTCGCTGGCGACAAGCATCGGCAACGTGATCCGCTGCAGTACACCAATGGCATCCAGCGGCAGATCCAATTGCGACACATCGTTGCCGGCGGTGGCCAAATCCGCGAGCTGCAGCCACGACTTTTTACCCGCTTCAATATGCGTCACCTGATCCGCTGCCGCCAGCGTTTGCTGAATCACATCGGTGGCCAAAAGGTTTCGCCCTAGCATGCCGTGCAACATCGCCAGCCGTCGGCCCGCCGAACTTTCATATCCGTTCGATACACCAAATCCTTCCTGAGCAATCGAACGCTGTAGCATCTGCGTGGCCAGCGACAATAATTCGCCGCCATACGATTGGAGCTCGGCACCGACCAGCCAAGCTGCTTGAGTCGGCACGAAAGCAACTTGGGGATCATTCATCAACGTCGACAGTGTCGTGGTCGCAGCACGTTCGTCGCCTTGTTTGGCCTGCAGCACGCTGAGGATCAGTCTGCCGCCGTGCCAGTCCGGAAACTCAGACACCGCAGATTCGATCTGCGCCGCAAACTGCTGCAGCTTCGCAGCGTCGGGCATGGCTTGCAGCACGCGCGTCAGCGTGCCTGTGACTTGTCCGTCCGCGCTGAAGGATGGTGATTCCGCGATGCCTCGCCAAGGTCGAGCCACCGCTTGCTGTTCGGTGGCCGGTATAATGCCTTCGCGAGCGTAATCGAACATCGCTGGCAAACGCCACACGTCCGAATCCTGCACGTTGTTCAGCAAATAGCTGCGTTCATCGGGAAATGCTTTCCACCCCGCAGCCAGAAGCTCCAAACCCTTCTGTCGATTCGGATCGACCGCGCGCTGCTGCATGTTGCCCGACGTGGCCGCGAACAGATACTCAATCGTTTCTCCCACCACATAATAGTTATTGTTCAGTTTGCGAAGGTCGACCGTGAGCAACACATCAGCCAGTTCGGGCAGTCGCCGCGCGTTTTTGAAGGTCCGCAGATACTGATAATAGTTTTGCGTAAATCGCTGCGGATCTCTTTTCAGGACTTCAAGATAGTGCGTGCAAGCCGCAGAAAAGTTGCGGACGGTTTCATACTGCGTGGCCAGCTTCAACAGATAGTCGACGGAATCCGGCTGCACTTCCGTCAGCTTGGCCGCGATCACCATGGCTTCCTGCGTCTTACCGGCGGCCTTGTAAAATTCCCCGAGCGATTGCAGCAGTTCGATGGATTCCGGAGCCTGCTGCAACTGCTGCTGAGTTCGCGCAATCAGTGAATCCAGCTGTTTGAATTTCGCCAGTGTGGCCACCGCAGACGCGCGAATCGCTTCCGCTGCCGCGCTGCGTCGGGCTCCTGTGTTGGTTTCCTGCAGAATCTGTTGCGCGATCTGGCTGGCGACGTCGGCATTGCCCTGCTGCCGATACTGTTGCATCAGAGATTCTAAGGTTTCGATGCCGTTGCCAGAAGAACGTCGAATGCGGTTGAGCACTGCGTCCGCCATGTCGTTCAGTTCTAGGGTTCGCATGCGGGCTGCCAGCTTGATGGAAGTTTCTGTATCCAACCGCAAGCCGAACAATCGTTCCGCCGCTTGGCGAGCTCGCACGGGATTGCCGATGAATGTGGCCAGTTGCAGAGCCAGTGTTTCTTTGTTCTGCAGCACCGACTGATCCACCGCGCCGATGGTGTCCAGCAATGCCAAAGCTTCCGCGTCGTTGCCAGATTGCTGATAGAACCGACTAAGTCGTAATCGCAATTCCGCATCATCGGGTGCCAACGCGGCCGCTCGAACAACATGCACGGCCGCTAAGTTCTGATCGCCATGCAGCACATACAAATGAGCCAACGCGAGTTCGGCGATCAAGGCTTCATCGGTTTGGTCTAGCCGTGCCTGTTGACGAAACGCATGAACGGCGGACAACAATCGCGGCCAGTATTCTTCGCCCGCCAGCCGTTCGATGTTCACCAAGAAATTGATGTCCGCCAACGACCACCGCGCATCCGGTGGCATGGTCGCCACACGAATACTGTTGGTGTGGCGACCATTGTTGAAGGTGCGATGACTGAACGTGGCAACAAAGCTGTCGTCTTCTGTTTGAGGTCGACGCTGACCGGCCCGTCGTTGTTCTGTTGCAGATTTGATCGTCAGAAATTCGGTCAGCAGTTGTTCGACGGTCAACCAGTCATCCTGAGCAATCCGGGCGGAAGCCAGTTCGGCAAACGTCCAACCCAGCGTATTCACGATGTCGGCTTGCATGGCTACGGCGGGACTGGATTCTTCGAACGCCGTCAGACGTCCGGCCACCTGCAACAATTCCGTGACGTCTTTCTGCGAAATCGCCAGCTGCCACGCCGCGAACAGTTCGGGTGCAGATGCGTTTTCACGACGCAGGCTAAGTCGAATCTGGTCTGCCGCCGTGACGTCCCCCGCAGCGTTCAACGCCTGAATCACCTTCGCCACGCCTTGCATTGGCAACAGCCATTCCGGATTTTGCGCTGTCACCGTTTGATACGCCGCCACCAATTTCTGCGTATCTATCCCGGACAGCTCGTTTTCGCCGCGCGTGATCTGATGAAACAGATACACCAGTTGCGCGTCCGCAGTGTCGATCGGCTGCAGCAACGCCGCAGTTTGCCACGACGGCGCAGCATGGTAGCAATCCCACGCTGCTTGATCGTCTTCCGCAGTGCCTTTCCGATCAGCGCCAGCGCGTGAAATCAGCTGGCTAATGAATGATTCGCCGTCTGCCTGCTGTCGATAATATTCGTACTGCAACTTCATCGCCGCGCTGCGAACTTCCGCGTAATCCAGCGACGGCCACGGAATCGCAACAGCATTCTGTTCGCTCAGTTCTTGTAGCAACAGCGTGCCGAATCGACCGTCTTGCAACGGCGGCGGCAACTCTTCTGGTGTCTTCGGAACCCATACCGCAGATTCCGCAGACGAAACCTGACGCGGTACCGACACGGCCATAATGCGTTCGCAGTAGTTGATCGCGATGTCGCGGCGGCCCTGTTTCCATTCGAGGAATGCTAACCGCAGCATGGCCTGCCAATTGTTGGCATCGCGAACCAGCAATTGTCGACTGAGCTTCGCGGCTGCTTCGTACAGACTTCGTCCCAACAGCTGATTAACGGCCGACAACAGTTGCTGTTCCGCTGCGTCATCGGCGGGCAAATTGGAACCGAGCTCGGTCCATAATGCGGCCGCTGCTTGAGTGTCTCCGGAAGCCAGCAGTAGATCCGCCAGCCGCGACGTTTGTTCGGCGGACTCAGCTTCCTGCACCAGCCGCCGCTGGTATCGAATGGCGGTCCGCACGTCTTTCGATTGTTCGGCCAGTGCGACCGCTTCCTTTAGTAGCACGCGGTCTCGCGGATTGGATTGCAGCAATTCTTCGATCGTCGCCAACCCGGCCGACGTGTTGCCAGCCGCCTGATAAGCGTTCGACAGGCATTGCAAAATCTCGCGACGATCGTCGGATCTGGCTGCTAGAGCACGCAGTCGCGCCACCAGCTGATCGAACTGATCGGTCCGCAGGTACAGATTGGTCAGGCTGCGAATCACGTTGATGCGCACATTCACGTCTTCGGTTTTTTCAAACGCTCGCCAGTACAATTCGATGGCTTCATCCGTACGAAATTCGTCCGCCAGAACTTCGGCCAACGCCTGCAGAGCTTCTCGATCGCCGGGGTTCGATCGCACGGCTTGCCGCAGTGCGTCGAGTGCTTGTTCTGGTTGGCCGAGGCGAAAGCACATGTCGGCGTAGAAGCGATTGGCCTGCGGATTTCCAGGAGCCGCCGTGACGACTGCTTGAGCCGCTTCCAGCGCCGCTGCGGTTCGTCCCAGCTGATGCTCCAGCTCCGCCACGCGCTGCAGATGTTCCATCTGACCGCGACGATCCATCGCCGCTAGCCGTCTGTAAGCGTCTGCTGCATCAGCCAGCAACCCCGCTTGTTCCATGATGCCCGCCGCCAGTGCCCATGACTCAGACGAATCCGGATTCAATCGAACGGCCTGCTGCACCGACTTCGCCGCTTCACGCAATTGCCCTGCCGCTTGTTGCATGATCCCCAAAAACTGCCACTGCTGTCCGGTCGTGTCCGTCAACGCAGAAGATGTTAGCTGCTGTTGCCGTTGAGCAATCTGTTGCGGCAAAATGTCGGCGGCTTGAAAGTTTAGAATAAGTTCTTGCTGCAATTGACGTCGATCATCGCTGGTGGCGACGACAGCATCGGCCAGTTCCAGCTGCTGCAAACTTTTTTCGTAACGTCCGACTTCACGCAACAATTGAGCGAAGCGAACGTGATCAGAAAACTGAGGCGTCAGGTCCACGGCAACAGACATTGCAGCGAACGCTTCTTGTTCATAGCCGAACTGAGCTAACACTTTGCTGAGTCGTGACAGATTGTCCGTGGTTTTCTGCTCGCCCGTCGCCATGGACTCAAACATGTCGACAGCGTCCTGACGGCGATTCAACGCATGGAAATATTCGCCCAGATACTCTACATACTGCGGTTCGGACGGTGCCAGCTCGATCGCGGTTTCGTATAGCTCGATCGCTTCGTTGACCATTCCGGCGCTGCGAAACAAGCCTGCCACGCGGCTGACATGCACCGGGTCATCTGCATGTTGCTGAAGTAACCGCTGCCAGACTTCCGCTGCCGCTGCGTTGCGATCAGCTTTCGGTATGGCGGGGTCGCTCAGTAATAATCGTCCCCAGCGTTCCAAATGCTGGTCGTTGCCGCTGTCGATGGTTGTCAGTTGCTGGTACTGCCGTGCCGCTGCGGAGAATTTCTTTTCGGCCGTCAGTTCCACGATCAGTGATTCACGCAGCTTGACGTCCGATGGTGCTTTTTCGATGGCACGCTGCAGCCATTCCGTCGCCCCCGCGCTATCCTGCATCGCCGACAGACTGCTGGCAAGGCGTGCCATGGCGTCCAGATCGTCCGGTTGCTGGTCGATCCAGTTTTTTAGATAGTCAATCAGCCCCGCCTGATCGTTGTGCTGCAGGAAGACGTCCGCGATGCGATCGCGAATGCCGTCTGCCTGCCAACTGCCGGGCTTTAACTGCGTCAACAGTTGCTTTAGCTGAACGATCCCATCGTCGCGCCGGTCAAGCTTCAGCAGCAGTTCAGCGGCGGTCGTGCCGAACTCAATCCGCTGATACGGATCTTTGCTGTTGGTCTGCAGAGCTTGATAACGCTCCAGAGCTGCCTGCCACTGGCCTTCTTCCACAAGAACGCCGGCAATCTTTTCCTGCACCAGAACATCGGCGGGGAACGCATCTTCGAAGCGTTGCCACAGTTCCAACGCCTTTGCCGGCTGCTGCATTCGCTGATACAGTCGCCCGAGCTGTTGATAGATTTCCGATTGATCGCGGCGAACCGTGGTTAACTGCAGCGCTGTTTCCAGAACTTCTGCGGCTGCGGTGTTGTCTTTCAGCGACAGTAAAGTCTGCCCCAGTTGTCGAGCCGCCGTGGCATCTTTGGGCCGCAGGCGCACGGCTGTTTCGAGTGCTGATTGAGCGGCTTCGAAGCGACCTCGCCGCTGTTCGATCAGACCGATCAGCAAGGCATCGGAACCGTCGCTGTTTGTAGCAGCGACCGATACCGTCAGCTGCTGCAGAAACACGTCCAGCGTGCCGCGATCTAAGTGAAACGTATACACCTTGTCCAACGCAGCTCCCGGACTTGGCTGTCGCTTTAGCCGTTGCAGGTACGCTGCATTCAGCTGCACGGCCTTTTGTTCGGCCGCGTCTTCGTCGGCAAATGTCGTCACGCTGGGGCAGGCAATGCTGACGGCAAACAGCAAAATCCATACAGGAACGGCGGGGGTTGTGGGCAGGGCTGGTTTCATGCACAAATGATAGCCACCGCCACGGCGTGGAAACAGTCGATCATGCAATTCGTCGAGCTTCCCGGTGGCAAATTCCAGTGATGCGTGTTCAGCAAACACGGCGCGGTGCCGCGAAATCAGTGTCCACATTTTGTCTGAGCACAGTTGGATTTTTCGGCCGTATCCCCACAACGTTTTAGACCCCGGTGGGCTTGCTCACCGGGTGAACGAGATTCGAAATGAAATCGCATCTCCTTCCTTAAACCTTGATTCATCCGCCTGCTCGCCGCTTACGGGACGGCGATTGAATGACTGAAGTCCGAGGCTATCACGTGCCGTAGCTCCGCAACTGTGGTCTTCGATAGCGAGGCGACTTACAACAGCCAGTGTTAAACCATCTTCAGTCATTAAATCAACGCCGCTAGACGATCGGCACTGCGCAGCCAACTTCGCGGATTCGTATTAATAATTGATCCAGATGGTCTTTCGTGGTGATTGGATTCATCATTGTCAGACGCAGGCAAATCTTGCCGTCTAGCGTCGTCTGCACAATATAGAAGTCACCTGATCGAATCAGTGTTCTTCGTACGTCTGCTTGGAATTGGTTCTGCTGCTGCAAGGTTGCGTTCCGCATCTTGTCCGGAACGTGGCGAAACACCAGAATATTGCACTCCGGAATGTGGCACGCTTCGAAGTCGCTGGCAACCTGAACCTGCTGAAAAACATGGTCGGTTAATTCAAAAGTGTGGTCGACAAGCTGTTGGAAAATCTCCGCCCCAAACATCGCCCACAAGCCCCACAAGCCGAAACCGGCGGATCGTTTCGTGCATTCCACCGTGCTGTTTCCATTGTCGAATTCCGCCATGCCGGGATTTGATGCATCAAACAGGTACGGAGCATCCTGTTGAAACGCGGCAAAGCGATGAGCTTTGTTTTTGTACAACACGGCCGCGCACACAGCAGGCATAAACAGCATCTTGTGAGCGTCCCACACCACACTGTCGGCTCTGTCAACGCCACGCAACAACCCGCGATGTCGTTCGCTCATCAGCACACCACCACCATGCGCCGCGTCGACGTGTAGCCAGACGTGATGCTTATGACACACGTCAGCAATTGAGTCGATCGGGTCGAAGGCACCGATCGGAGTCGCACAGGCGGCGGCGGCCACGGCAATCACCGTTTTGCCGTTTTGGCGACATTCTGTCAGCATCTTGTCCAACTGCGCCGGGTCCATCCGTCGGCGATTGTCGAGCGGTGTTTTCAGCACCTGCTTTGTGCCCAAGCCCAGTAAACCGGCCGCTCGGGTGACGCAATAATGAGCGTCTGCTTGAGCGACCAGTACCGCGTGATCGGGGCAACCGTGTTCCCAGCTGTCAGGCAGCGCGATGTTGCGGGCTGTCAGCAACGCAGTCAGGTTTGCCAACGATCCGCCATGCGTTAGAACGCCGCTACTGTGGTCGGCATCCCAGCCAACTTTTCGACACAAGCTGCGCACCAACGCATGTTCAACCGCCGTGGCCCATGGTCCCATTTCGTAGATCGCCATCGGTTGATTCGTAATGGAACCGACCGCATCAAACAGCCCTGCCAAAGGAACACTCGCCGGAACCTGATGCCCCACGTATCGAGGATTGTGAAGGTTTTGACCATTGGCCAGCATTTGATCCAGCAGCGTGATAAAGCGCTGCTTGCGAACAGCAGCAGACGGTAAGTCTTGCGGGGCGGAGTTCAAAAAGGATTCCGCCAGTGCGACGGCCTGAGCCGGGTCTTGCCAATTCAGAACCACCGAATTGCCGGACAGCATTTGATCCATGTGTCGAGCGATAATCTGCTGCCACGCTTCCGACAGATCGTCAAAGCTTGCGGAGCTATACGCATCGGCAATCAGCGAAGCCGGGACGGGATTGTTCGCACGGGGTTCCACGTGACTAACTGCGTGCAAAGGTCGCGAGTGAGGCTGTCGAATCGGGCCTAGGATTAAAACTATCGGGACGTGGTTCGCCCAGCGCCGCTTGACAGTTTTGTAACTTGCCATCGAGGATTCGGGCGAGGCCGAGGTGTGACTTGCCAGCGTCCGCTCCTGCGGTGACTTGCTGATCGAGGTGTACGGGAGCTTCGTCGGTCTTCAAAACCAAAACGCCCTGTTCCTGCACCGCACCACCAGCGACCACGCGATACCGATCAGCCTCAACGATGAATTCAATTCCCGCCGAAGTCATGTCGTCCGGTTTATCAAACTGGCCCGCTCGACCAAGGCTGACCATCTTCCATGTGCCTTGAAGATCTTTCGAAGACAGGCTGCCCGACGCGGCCGTTGACGTCGATTTTGACGTTGGCAGCGGAGCCGTCAGCACAGAACTTACATCTTCCTCGTCTTCTTGGTCCGTCGCAGAGTCCTCTGGTGATTTCGCGATTTTGAAGAGTTTGTTCAGTCCCATTTTGTTTTGGCAGCCGGGACACTTCGCTTTTGCGATTCCCTTGCCGGTTGCTCCACCAAGCTTTTGTTGAGCTCGCGCGGCTTCGGCGACGACGATACTGCATGTGCCGCACTGATAGCCGGCGAGTTCCAGTTCGTAGCCGGGATCGTTTTGGTAATATTCGAGGTTCTTCAGCAATGTGACGGGCATGCTGCTGATGTTGCACTTGAACGTGTCGACTTCGTCTGTGACAGGCACGCCATTCTGTTTGGCGTTTAATTCTGTCTGAAAATGCTTCTGCAGCAGTTGAGCGAATTTTCGATAGCCGGTGATCGTTAACGATACGAGTCCCTGCTTGTTGTCGCCCAACGTGATGGGCAGGTACAGCGCAATTCGACCGGCACCGAACACGGGCACTCCGGCGAACATGCTTTCGTGTGCTTCCGCGACGGGCTGCACAAGGCGAACCTTGCTAAGGCTATTGCGATCGATTGTCTGTAAGTCGCCGAACGGGATCTTGGACAGACCGCTTGTTTTTGCAATGTGCTCGCGGTTCAGTCGGCGTTGTTCTTCCACAGCTGGAGGCCCGTCGGACTTACCAAACAGGCTCTTTTTGGCGGGTGCAGCGTACTTCAAAACGTGCAGGCCGGTTTCGTGGAAGGCCAGATCGACTGATTCGGCCGTCTTCTGCATGCTGCCGGGCTTCAGCACGATCGCGGTCGGAACCACGACATGATATTTGACGTCATCGAGCCATGACACTTCGATCTTTGGTGCCGCCGCAGCCCGAGCGGACTTCGGTGATTTTCCCTTCTTCTTCATTAGAGGCACAAGGAAAGGAAACTTACATTGGCGACAGCGTAGAGTTTTTCCGCCCTGATCTTGGTGAACTCGAATCCACGCTCCGCAACGACTACACGGCAACAAGATACGTTTGCTTTTGGCTTCTTCGACCTTCTTCTTCTTTCGGCTCCGCGTTTCCTTTTGATCTTGCAGCGCAATTCCGACCAGATCATCGACATCGAAATCGTGAGGAGCTTTCTTTTCAGCCGCTGGCTTGGATTCTGGCGGCTTGTCTGGCTCAGCCGTTGCATCGGCGACAGGTGCTTCAGTGGCCACAGGCGTGGCGTCGGGTTTAACTTCAGGCGTTGCTTCAGCAGCCGGGATCGCCGCGACGGGAGCAGGCTTCGTCGGCTCAGCGGGGACTGGAGCCGGCACTGGTGCTACTGCCGGAGCCGCGACTGGCTCTGCCGGCACCGGGACTGTCACCTGAGAAATTTCGGCAGCTGGCGTCTTGGACACCGGACGACTCGCACGATGACTTGTGCTCAGTTCGAAGTCGTCTCCCTCTTGCTTGGCCACATCTCCGGATCGAAGTGTGAATTCGAATTCGTTGTCGGCCTGCGCATCGAAGACCCTGTTCGACTTGCGATGGTCGTGGCGTGCCTCAAGTATTTCCGTGCGTTGTTCTCGGGGAACCTCGCTAAAAATAATCTGCTGTGGAGCCGTCTGCATGGCTTCGTAGCGGTCTTCCACATCTTTCCGCATAAACGCATTGCAGTTCCAACAGCGCACCAATCCAGACCGCACAGATTCACCGCACTTGCGGCACGAATCGTACATGCTCTGATTTCGGATATCACGAGTCACGTCCGCTGCGGCGGCTGCCCGAGCTTCATCGAAGACGTGCCCGCATTCAGGACACTCAAAGGTGTCGGACAGAATGAAGGAGTCGCATCCGGGGCAGGACTGAAACGTTGTTGTCATAGAAAATCGGAATGGCGTCTGAGTAATAAAAGCAGCCACTGTTCAAGCAGGATGAACAGATTCATGCCGACGTAGATTAAGATTTGAAGAGTACCCTCAGTTTCGCCGGAAACCGCTCAGGATGCAAATCCTGACTGCCGGGAACTTGCCCCGGTAGCGAAACCTTTGTGAATTTAGGCCGATAATCCTGATTGCTGGCCAGAAATCATCATGCCGTCGAATCGCAGCACCACGAAAAACGCTCGGTATTCCAGCCGTGTTTCAAGCGTTTCTCAGCCATTTTGGTGTTCGCAATGGCTGTCCAGAACCGCCGCAAACGCCAAAACGGCCGATTTTCTGCCCTCTGTTGCGTCCGGCGGATGAATGACGCAGCATTCAGGATCACGCGCTACAGCCAAACATCGACAAAAGCCGTTCATTACCGCCAATCGCAATTTCACACGCGGTTCCCATTGCAGTCTACAACAGCCATCATTGCAAATTGACAGTGTTTTCCGAGTTTGTCGACCACGCCCGTGTAGCCTTCGCAAATCGCCGCGCTGCTGTTCCGGATGGCGGGAATAGCGCCTCCGATTGCGACTGGCAATAGAAATGCAGGCGTTCAGCAGTACAACACGGGCTTCTGCTGAGTTTCCTTAACCGATCTGCTGCGCATGAACCTTGTTGCTCGACTGTCTGCCGATCACCGCGCGCTGGGATGGTGCGTCGTTTTCTTGCTCAGTCTTCCCCCAATTCTTGGCTTTTCCGGTTTTCGAGTGGCCGAACCGGTGGCCGAAGGCTGGGTTGAACCTGAGGTTCTTGAGAAGCTGAAGCAGGTCGAAGCCACGTTTAAGTTTAATGCGTCACTGGTTCTCGTGCTCGAATGCGACGACTTCTTCACCGCTGAACGCATCGCCGCCTTGCATCTAGCCGTTGCCGCCGCCCGCGATTCCAACAAAGCCCGCAGTGTGACTTGGATGGGTGACGTGGCGGAGGTCACGCTGCGAGGTCAACAAACTCTGCTGTTGCCCAGCGGTGAAGACATCACACCTGAATCGTTGAGTGTCGCCAGCGAACGGTTAATTAACCATCCACTGTCGGGAGGTGGGGTAATTGCCAGCGACGGCAAGACCGTGCTGTTGCTGATGGATGTTCAGGAAGGGGCTGACGTCCAGCCTCTACTGGCAATCGTTTCAGATATCGTACAGCCCACTGGCATCACCACGCGTGCCACCGGCATTCTGGCCCTGAAAGAACTGCACGATCGAACTCTCGGAGCCGCTCACTTTCGGATCATCGGAATTTCGATCGCTTTGATTTCCGTGTTGGCCGTCTTGATTTTTCGCCGCCCTGCGGCAATTCTGGTAGCCAGCAGCGGCCCATTCGTCGGGCTGGCTTGGACACTGGGCTGGCTGGCTTTACTGGGGCAGTCAGAAAACGAACTGGCGAAAATCATTTTGCCGGTGATGGTGCTCATGATCGGCTTTACAGATGGCGTCCATCTGGTGGTGCGCATTCGCCAGAACCGGGCGAGTGGTTCGACAGCCAGAGACTCCGTCTACGATGCCGTTCTGCATATTGGCCCTGCCTGTCTGCTGACTTCACTAACCACGGCCATTGGTTTCGGGTCTTTGATGGTTTCGAAATCGACGATGATCGCCGGCTTTGGCAGGGTGTCGGCCATTGGCGTGGTTGTGACCTTCTTTTCAGTGGTTCTCGTTTCGCCGCTAATAGCCAACTCATGGCTCAGCAATCGACTGCATGTTGCTGCGTCGAAAGATTCCATCTTCAATCTGATGAATCGCAGTATCGGCATCGTGAACTTTTCCTGTCGCTACGCAAAGTCAGTCACCCTGCTCGGCTTCGCTCTGACTGGACTCTGCCTTTACGTCTGTACGTTTTTAGTTCCGGACGACACCATCAGCGACCGAATTCCACACGACGCTGATGAATACCGCGCACTACGACATTGCGATGAAGTGTTCGGTGGAGTTCGCTATCTGCGGCTGGTTGTCAGTTGGGACGAAAGCATTCCGACGGACGATGGTCGCCAGCCCGTGTCCCGTTCAGAGATCTGGCAGGTGGTGAAAGCCTGTGAAGACATTCTTGCTGGCGAAGAACTCATCGGCCCATCAACGTCAATTCGCACCGCGTTGACTGTGTTCGCCGGTCCCGATCGCAGAGATAACTCGGTGCTGGTCAACAAACTTCCAGAATCGCTGCGCGGGCAATTTTACCGGCCAGAAATTCGCAAGACTCAGGTGATTGCGCGAGTCAATGATCTGGGCATCGCCACGCTGGACCCCGCGTTCCTGCGCATCGAAACCGCCATTCACGATCTGCAGCAACAACACCTTGGCGTGCAAATCGAACTGGTCAGCGGCCAGCTGATCGAAGGTCGCGTGGTACGCCAAATGATTGAAGAGCTGATGAAGAGTCTGGCGATGGCGTCACTGATTATCTTTGCCGTGCTGGCCATGGCTTTTGGTTCTTTGCGAGTCGGCCTGATTTCGATTATGCCCAACCTGATGCCGCTGGCGGCCGCTGGCGCATTGCGACTCCTGATCGACGAATCGCTGGGCATCGCCAGTGCCTGCTCCTTTGCCATTTGCCTAGGAATTGCGGTCGACGATACGATCCACTATCTGTCACAGTTTCGCCACGAACGAAGTTTAGGCGCGAGCCCCAACGAAGCAAACCGCCGCACCTTCGTATCCGTCGGAAGTGCCTTGATGATGACCACCATCATGATGATGGTGGGACTCGGAACCGTCACCATCAGCGGCCTCCCACCACACGTCAACTTCGCCGCCATGGGCTGCACCACGTTAGCCGCCGCACTACTAGCCGACCTGCTGTTCCTGCCAGCACTGCTAACGCTGTTCCCCGGAAAATCACAAAAGCCCGCCGAATCAGGGACAAACACCGCCTCCGTCGAAGCAGCAGACAACGCGTAGTTTAGATGCGTTCGGTTCGTCTCCGTGTCACGCACCCTTTTACTCCTTGGTTTGTTCCGTGAGGCTATGTTTGGCGGCAGAAGCTTCGAGAACCCGCTGCGACGAATGGAAAAACTTTCGGGCGTGGTCACGATGCTGCCGGGCGTGGCCCTACAAACCGGGCTGGAGCTGGCGTGGGAAGCTTTGTGCGGGTCACGCTGGAAGCGGTTGGTGAATGCTTTCGAGTTCGTTTTTCCGAACGTGCGGTTGCTGAAACTCAGGTGGCGGACATTTCGAACAAGGAAAAGATCGGCGAGGCACGTGGCGACCTGCGGAATCAGTGGGCCGGTCTGTTGCAATATCTGGACGACGGCGAGTTGCCGATCGACAACAATCTGAGCAACCAGTTTCAAGCACCAGCCCGAAGCCTGAGAACCGACGAACCCCGGGCAGAGTATCGAACTGCTGGGCGCTTACAATAGCAGCGACTTTTCGAGTTCGTCGACGGTTCCCGTCATATCGGAAAAGACAAAACTGGGGCGGATCGTAAACACGCCGGTCGCCAACTTCAGCTGACGCAGACGAATGCCGGGCAGCTTCTTCGATTCCGGCAGGTGTCCACGCAACTGATAACCTTCGGAAATCTCGGCCGGAAAGATTTCGGGGTGTTCAGCGATCACGGTATCCAGATAATCCCTGACGGCCTGAATGTCGTCCCAGATCGCCTCATAGTGCTTCTGCGTCAGGGGAATACAAATCTGCCGAGCACCACGCGGTGCCTTGTTCGAGTCTTCCGGTCGATTACGATGACACAACCGGGTTTGCGTAGCTTCCATGCTCATCCCTCCGTCTTAGTAAACGAAGGATGAGCGATTTCAAAGATCACGCAAACCCAGACTTCTCACAGTACATAGATTCCGGTAGGGGCAGCAAATTTTAAGCAAGCTTCTCGCCTACTTCTCCGTATCAATCCCCAGCGTTTTTAAACGGCGATACAGCTTGGGCCGCGTCATGCCTAATCTTCGAGCTGCATCGGCTTTATTGCCTCGACACGCCGCCAGCGTTTTTAGCAACACGTCTGTCTCAAACTTCTCCAAAATTTGTTCCAGAGACAACTCCGTTTCCGCAGGCAGTCCGGGCAACTGTTGCGCATCTAGGCCGGTTCGAAAAGAAAAGGGCAGATCATCGATTTTCAATTCGGCATCGAAGCTGTTTTGGCACGCATCAACGATCACGCGCCGCAGCTCTCGCACGTTCCCCGGCCAGCGATAAAATTGCAGTTCCGCCAAAACTTCAGCGGATAGTGTTTCCGCCGACGTCTCCAGCGTACGGCGGCAGTGCTGGATAAAATGTTGAGCCAGCAAGTTGATATCTTGCCCCCGTTCATGCAACGGTGGCAATACCAGCTCCAGCGAGGAAAACAGCTCGCTGAATTCAGGTGACAACCACCCGTCATCCCCGGCGTCCTTCAAAGATTGCTGACTAAGACCCACTAGGCGAATCTGCTGAAATTCGGTGTGCAGCGATTCCAATATCCAATGCTGAATTTCGCTCGGACAATGATCGATGTTGATCAGTACCAGCGTTCCGGCATGTTGGTGTTTCGGCAACGACTGGTCACCCGCAAGTTGCCGCAACTGTCGCAATGTTGTCAACAACTGGTCTGCTGTCAACAGTCGACAGTCAAGGGCCACAAAACTGGATTCGTGCCGCTGACCGGAAACATGGATTAGCTTCGCCAGATGACGTCGTCCACTGCCTGGTGGACCGACCAAGTGATACCCAGTGCTCGAACCCTTCAGCAGTTCCGCTTGTCCGAGCACTTTACGAATTCCGGCCGAATGTCCGATGAAAGATTCGCCAGAGAATCGGCGACGAAATTCTAGCCTCAACGCGGTAATTTCTGCGTGCAGTTTTTGTGACAGCGATGCCTTGGGAAACGTCGGTCGCTGGTCGTTCGTGCTGACAACAAGAATTCGAGAAACCGCGTTGTCGGCGCTTAAGATCGGGAAAAAAATCAAACGCGTTTGCCACAGCCCGCTTGTGCGAGTCGGTAGCACGGCCTTCACCGATTGGGGATCCCCGTTCAACACATCCCGAGAAGGAGCCAGAGCTGACGTTAACAAGTCAATCAGTGTGGGAGACTCCGGAACCGACGGATCACAGACCAATCCTTCGACGTTCTCCGCTGACCAACCCGTTTGCTGTTCCATGCCGGGACTAAAGAACCGCATTCGCCGATCAGCATCAAGCACGCAAATCGCCGACGTCGAATCGCCTAGGACAGCGTCGAGCAGATTGCGTTTTCGGCGAGTGGCCATTCAAAAAAACTCCCGAGACATGCACGGAAATCGGGGCGACAAGGTACGCGTTTCAGCAGCACACAGCCGAAACGAGGAGGCAGCGGTCCACGATTGCCGCTGCTGACCTTGCGAATTGTACACATGGACAAGCGATTCGGGTGATTTCCGGTCGCAATCGGGGATTGTTGCAGACAAATCGGCGGGGTCAACGAATCCCTGAGCATGATCTGTCGGCATCGATCAACTACGATGCCGTCCCCGGTTTTCCTCAATTTCAATCACATCCCACCGAAGTCAACCATATGTCAATCCCTCAACTTGCTCATCCTACTCAGCGAAGCCATCGGACGGCAGCATTTGCCTTCGTTGTTTTGCTGTGCTGTTGCTGCGTCAGCTCGGCCACGGCTCAACTTGATGGACGCATCGCGGAAAAACCACTGGGGGTTGGATACACTCGCAATCTTACGCAGAAACGCTTGATTGAATATGCGGGGCAACTCACCGAACGAATCGAAATTGGCAATAGCTTCCGAAAGATGCTGGAGTCTCAAACCGAACGACTGGATGGTCTCGTTCCGCAGGTTGAGGTTCCGATTTCCGGAGCGGCCTACTACATGGTGCAAAGCCTGATTCCGTCTTTCGAAACGATGTACTTTCAACAGGTTGCGGATCTAACCGACGCCAAACGAATCATCGAAGGCAAGAAGAATCTGTTCGGGCAAAATGGCACGTTAAAAACAGATGGCGACGACCGGTTCACGATCACCAACAGCAACACTTGGACAGCTGGGGTGCCAGACGGGAAAACAGCAGCTGAGCACGCCGAATCAATCAACATGCAGAATGCTGGTGGGCCGCGACAGTACCGCATGTCCGCCAAAGTCGTCGAACAGGACGGCAAAGAAACGGTTCAGCAAACTTGGACCAACAAGGAGTATTTACGGTTTCACGACAACCTGTTGTTTAGCGCCGGCTTCGAAGAGATTCTCGAATTCGAACTCCCCACGGCTGCGTCACTGACCAGCACCGTTAGCAGTCGCAATGACATGGGGATCGAATTGTTTTTCGACCGCATTCCACCTGGTATCAAGCAGCTGGCGTGGGGCATGTTGAATGGTGGTGCTGGAGCTCAAATGCAACAGCGTGACGGCGAAGAACAAACAGTCGCTGATCTACGCAAACGATCGATCGAATTTGGACTGACCGCTCTGAAGGCACTGATGTTCGATACCGATCAGACCAACGGTTGGCTGCGTTTTGCGACGGACCAAGAACAATCCATTCGAGGCGAATTGAACTTCGATACGCGTCGCAACAGCGATCTCACCAAACGGCTCGAAGACGTCTCATCCGGAAACAGCCGCTTTGCTGCCATCCTGCGAGATGATGCTCCGGCAACATTACACCTGTGCGCCCGAATCCTCGAAGAATCAGACCCCATGGTGGATGCACTGGGAAAATGGCTGATTCAGCAGACGAGTATGGAAACGAGCGGCGATTCTTCAGCCATTCAGGCAGCCACCGAAATCGCGACATCACTGAATGCCGTTGGAGAACATCGCACTGTGGAAATTCTGTTAAAAGCGGACTACAGCGAAAAATCCGACGGAGTGATTTATGGAGGCGTTCAGATGGACCACAACCCGAACTTGCTGCGCAGCATTTTCACCCTAGTAAATACCATCCGCACACCGCCGGAAGGAAGGTTCGAATTGATCGAAAAAGACGGTCGGGAAGTGATCCGAATCAACCTTCCAGAATCCGACACTCAAGGTCTCACCGCGGCGACGTCACTGAAGTTAAGTCACGTGTACATCACTCACAGCAATGCCTGTCTGTGGTTTGCCGCCGGCAGTGCGAATGCTTACGAAAAACTTCGCGTGGCGATCGATCAATCGTCGAACCCAGACATGGCAACGCGAGCACCAATCTTCACAGCCCGCATCGATGTGAATCAATGGATGCAGCTTCCTGAAGAGGATCCAACGGGCGTCGGAAACTTGCTGCGTTGGCTGGACGAAAATTCGGTCATGTTCCCACCGGGTCCGATGAGTTTTCAGCTTGGGGGCCGAACCGACAAACCGACCCCGTTGCTAGAACGCGTTTTCGAATTGGGTGGCGATCAAGACGTCAACATTCGCGTCATCGCCGACAGTGGCGGGGTGCGATTGTCGTTAGGGATCGGCGAGGCGATCGGAAACTACTACGTCGCACGCATGGTCGACGCGCAGGACCGCATGAGGAGCCAGCAACTGAAGCGGACTGAGGAAAGACAGAAGGCGGCCGAGAAGGCGAAACAAGCAAATCCGGAATAGAAACCGTAGCGTGTTGCCCGCTGTCTCCTGTGTTCGCCGCACGGCCTAATCCTAGGTTGTGATACATTTCGAGTGCGGAGAATGGGGTGGCAGAACTTTTGAGAGCTTTTGTTCCGTGTGATCCCAGCAGAGTGGTGAGTCTTCGAGCCAATGGCCCGCTTCATTGTTGGGATTTGATTGTGTCGGGTGGGTCAAGGAGCCAAAGCGACGCCGACCCACCACACGTATCCGCCCCGTATCTGCAAAGAAAATGGTGGGTCGACATGGCGATCGCCATTCGACTCCCCCGACCTTTTTTTCGCCGACCCCAGTAATGAAGCGGGCCATTGAGTTGAAACGGCACGGCGCAGCAGTTTGCGCGGAAATCCGTACTATAACAGACCACCAAAGCTTTGTTGTTCGCCTATTTCCCACACCAGTAGTCGAGACAGCTTCGTCATCGCCGCTGCGGCCAGAATTTTAAATTTTCCGCCCGCCCCCCACAGACACGCCTCATGAGTCTGTTCCCGGACAGGCTGCCGGACGAATTCGTCAAATGCTACAATCCCAAGAAGCCCAATCGTCGATGACCTGCGAACCGCTCTGGAACAATTCGCCAGCATTGCGGCGGAGTTGAAGGATTAGCTGGTCGGGCGATCGGTTTTAGATTTGAGCCCAACACGGGGCAGTTCATTCATTCCTTGAAGCGGACTTATACCGCGTGCAGGGACGCATGAGCCGTCCATTGTTTCACCCGTGGTCGCAGACCAAGCCGGAAAACCTAATCTGGGACTACGGGTGAAACAGCAAGAATGTCTCAGCTTGCCTCGCGTGCGGGAGTGGAAACAGCGTCTTTGCCATTCGGGTTCTGACAAGGAATCCAAGGCAGATCCTAAGGTGGCGTGAGCAGTCTACTTCTGCGTCGCAGAACTGGTTAGACTGTGGAATCCGCCCGAGCAGCGTTACGGTGCTCCAACGGCCTGCCGCTTCACAGCATCCGAAAGTTCGTGCCATGAAATTCGCTTCTCTACTTGCGTGTTTTTGTTTTGCCGGGGTTCCGTGTTGGGGACAACTCGCTGGTACTCATGAACACCACCATGTGTTGCACACCTTCGAGCGCCAACAACTCAGCGATGTCTACTTTTCCGAAGGTGCTTCGGCAGGTGACATCAACGGGGATGGCGTGTTTGACATTGTGTGTGGACCGCACTGGTACGCGGGACCAGACTTTGCCAAGAAGAACGAGATCTATCCGGCGGTGCCTCAAAATCGCAAAGGCTACGCCGACAATTTTTTCAGCTGGATCTACGACTTCGATAAAGACGGCAACAACGATGTGCTGACTGTCGGATTTCCAGGTAAACCGGGCTACGTGTATCGCAACCCAGGCAAAAACAATCTGGATCAGCTGTGGGACAAGGTTCAGGTTCTGGATTCGGTGTCGAATGAATCACCGCAGTTCGAAGACGTCAACGGCGACGGAATTCCGGAACTGGTTTGTACTCGCAACGGTCACTACGGCTTCGCCCAGTTCGATGCGAAGCAGCCGTTTCAAGATTGGAAATGGACCAGCATTTCCGGTGACGTGGCTCCGAAACCGTTCGGGCATGGTCTCGGAATCGGCGACGTCAACAACGATGGGCGAATGGACGTGATTGCTCGCGATGGCTGGTTTGCTCAACCAAAGACAATGAACGCGGATGAAAACTGGGCGTTTCACACAGTGGCCTTTGCGCCGGCGAGTGCTGATATGTTCGCGTACGACGTGGACGGCGATGGAGACAACGACATCATCACCAGCCTGAATGCTCACGACTATGGCTTGGCGTGGTACGAAAGCAGCCCCGGCGATAACGGCGGACTCGCGTTCGAACAGCATCTGATCATGGGCCACAAGCCGGAAAACAACGAATACGGCGTGCTGTTCACGGAACCTCACGCCGTCAAGCTGGCCGACATCAACGGTGATGGTTTGCAAGACATCGTGACTGGAAAAACGTATTGGTCACATCACACGCAAAGTCCGATGTGGGACGCTGGGGCGGTGGTCTACTGGTTTGAACTTCATCGCGGTGCCAACGGCACAGTGGACTTTATTCCTCACCAAGCCGACGGCGAAAGCGGAATCGGCCGAGGGCTGTTTGTCGGTGATATCAACGGCAACAACCTGCCCGACATCGTCACGGGAGGAATGAAGGGGGCTCACGTGCTGACTCACGCCAAACGCACAGTCAGCCACGAAGAATACGAATTGGCTCAACCCACAAAACGCAAAGTCATGGCGGAAGGCTTAACTGCTAATGAAGCGGCTGCTCACATGACCGTGCCGCCCGGCTTCAAGGTGGAACTGGCCGCTGGCGAACCGATGATTCATCAGCCGATCGCGATGTGCTTCGATCACAAGGGCCGGTTGTGGGTGGCGGAAGGCCACACGTATCCCATTCGAGCGGCCGATGGCGAAGGCAAAGACCGCATCGTCATTTTCGAAGACACCACCGGCGACGGCCTGTTCGATAAATCCAAAACCTTCATCGAAGGATTGAACTTAGTCAGTGGCTTGGAAGTCGGCTTCGGCGGAGTCTACGTCGGAGCCGCTCCGTACCTGATGTTCATCCCGGATGCAAATGGTGATGATGTGTCGGATGCCGCAACAGCAACGTCTCCGAAGTACGCAGCGGGCGACGTTCAGTTTCCGCAAGACGTTCCGGTAGGTGCCACTGTGCTTTGCGACGGTTTTGGTTGGCATGATACTCATGAGACTTTGAACGCTTTCATCTGGGGACCGGACGGTTGGTTGTATGGCTGTCATGGCGTGTTTACTCATTCGAAGGTTGGCAAACCGGGAACGCCTGATGCGGATCGGCAGGGTTTGAATGCGGGAGTGTGGCGGTATCATCCGGTGCGACATGAATTCGAAGTGTTCGCTCATGGAACAAGCAATCCGTGGGGAGTCGACTTCAACGATGACGGCCAAGCGTTCATTTCTGCCTGCGTGATTCCTCATCTGTGGCACATGGTTCAGGGAGGCCGCTACCATCGCCAAGGCGGGCGGCATTTTAACGAACACACCTACGACGACATCAAAACGATTGCCGACCACGCGCATTACGTCGGCAATATTCGCGACCACGCGTGGTGGGGGCACGAACCCAAAGCCGCTGGCAGCACAGCCGCCGCCGGTGGTGGACACGCTCACGCCGGAGCCATGATTTATCTGGGCAATCAATGGCCGCAGCAATACCGCAACAAGATGTTCTTCAACAACATCCATGGTAATCGCGTGAACATGGAAGTGCTGGAAAAGCAAGCCGGCGAATCCGGTTACGTCGGTCGTCACGGCGACGATTTTCTGTTCGCAAATGATCATTACTATCGAGGCATCAATCTGCGATACGGTCCCGATGGTAGTGTGTACGTCATCGATTGGTACGACAAGAACGCTTGCCATCGCACGAACCCGGAAGTCTGGGACCGGAGTAATGGACGGATCTATCGGGTGAGCTATGAACAGCCAGCAGAACTGGGGGCCTTGCAAACGTCCGCTTACACCGTGAGCGTTCCGTTTCCGGGCCAGTGGTGGCCGAATCGACAACCGGCGCAGACGCCTAACCACCGAAGAGACCACGCGAATCTCGACGCAACCAAGCCGCCGCAAATTCTGCCCCCTGACTGGCCCGATACGAATAGTTTGCTGTTGTCGCTTGAGCACCCCAATGACTGGTTTGTGCGAATGGCTCGCAAACGGTTGATGGAGCTTCGCGCCGACGGAGAATCGCTCACAACAGAACAGGAATCACAACTCTGGAAGCAGACCCGCGACACATCGAAGCCAACCGAACCCCGTTTGCGATATCTCTGGACACTGGGCGCACTGGATCTGCTTGATGACGCCAAGTCAGCAGCGCTGCTGGGCGACAGGGACGAGTACGTTCGAGCATGGGCCGTTCAGCTGCTGATGGAACGCCGTCAGCCATCCGCTTCGCAGGTGTCGCAAATGGAAGCGATGGCTGCGGAAGACGGTTCTGCTGTTGTTCGCATGTACTTGGCTTCTGCCTTGCAACGCCTGCCGCTCGAACAACGTTGGCCGATCGCGGGCGCTCTTGCTCAACACGCTGAAGATGCCGACGACCACAACATTCCGCTGCTGCTGTGGTATGGCATCGAACCGTTAGTCGTCGAAGACACGGCGCGAGCCATACAGTTGGCTAGTGCTTCGAAGATTCCGTTGTTGCGAAAGTACATTGTTCGTCGCGCGTCCACTGAGAACAACACCATCGGCCCGGTTGTCGCCGCGTTAGATTCGGCGACGGCGGAAACTCAGGTGGAGTTCCTTGACGAAATGCTGGCGGCCTTTGAAGGGCGAGTTGGTATTCCGATACCGGATGCGTGGAACTCGGCTTACGACAAACTGGCGACCAGCCAGCAACAGGGCATTCGCGATAAAGCGGATCAGCTGGCGATTCTGTTCGGCGATCAGCGCGTGTTTCCGCGCATGCGAAATCTGCTGGCCAGCGAAACCGAAGACATCGCACGCCGACGTCAGGCATTGGACGTGTTGGTGCGAGGCCAAGACAAAGCGTCGGCGGCTGTGTTGCTGAGTTCCAGCGTGCTGGGCAACGAAGCGCTGCAGTCGGCGGCCGTGCGAGCGTTGACGACCATCGGCAACGATGACGTTCCCGCCTCACTGCTCCGCAACTATCCAACCTTCACATCGGAAACTCGCAAGGACGTTATCAGCACGCTGGTTTCACGACCAACTTGGGCCACGGCTTTGCTAGAAGCCATCGGCAACAAAGTCGTCCCCAGCAGCGATTTGCATGCCTATCACGTGCGTCAGGTGATGGCCTTCAAGAACGATTCGCTGAACGAGCTGTTGTCGAAGCACTGGGGCAAAATTGGTGAAACCGGTGCGGATCGCAAACAGCAGATTGCCGATTGGACGGCAGAACTGACGCCTGAAGCTCTGACAAAAGCTCATCTGGGCAACGGTCGTCGAGTGTTCTCGAAAACCTGCCAGAATTGTCATCGGCTGTTTGGTACGGGTGGTGAAATTGGTCCGGATATCACGGGTTCAAACCGAGCCAACCTCGAATACATTCTGCAGAATGTGTTGGATCCCAGTGCCGTCGTGGGTCGCGACTATCAAGTGACAACACTGGCTCTCAACAGTGGTCAGATTGTCAGTGGTCTGCTGAAACAAGAAACCGACAGTGCGCTCACCATTCAGACCATTAACGACAAGGTGGTCGTTGCCAAGAACGACATCGAAGAACGCAGCTTGTCGGATATTTCAATGATGCCTGAACGGCAATTGGATGCGTTGCAGAAAGACGAAGTGCGAGACCTCATCGCTTACCTCGCCAGTCCGGCTCAGGTCACACTGTCCGGCCCACCTTCACCGATCGATCGTACGACCGGCAAGGTTCCCCACGCGATCGAAGGTGAAAGCATGCAGGTTGCCGAAAAGTCGGGCGGCAATACTCGCAACCAGTCGATGGACGGCTTCAAAGGCGATCGCTGGAGCGGCAATGACCATCTGTGGTGGACGGGAGCGAAAACGGGCGATCGACTTGGACTAGAATTCATCGTCGAACAGGATGGGGCTCACCAAATCGATTTCGCTTTCACGAAAGCCCCTGACTACGCCATCATTAAGGTTTCGATCGACGACACGATACTCGATCACCAGATTGATTTGTTCGACAGCCAAGTGATTACAACCGGAATGCTGTCTTACCCGAGTACCAAACTCATCAAAGGTGTTCACCGTCTGAATATCGAAATCCTCGGAGCGAACCCTCAAGCCGCGAAGCGTTACATGGTTGGTCTGGACTACATACGGTTGAGCAAAATCCTCAGTGACAACAGAGAGGGACGCTGATCTGTAGCAGCCGCTGCCCTGCTGCGGAACGCCGTCAAAGATTCTGAGTCGTGTCACCGGGTGGGCACCGCCCCGCGCGCCTGCCACTGAGCCGCGCGGCCGGTTGGGAACGCGGTGACACGAACGATTTGCCTGCAAGAAATCCTGAACGGCGTCGCTTGGTGCGGCCATAACCGGGGTGTTTTTCGAGACTTTTGCTGTCGGCGGCCGCCGGCTTGACATCAAACGATCCCGCCGAAGCCCCGGATGGGGCCATTGCAGTGCGGTCTTTTCTGTCGCCCATTCGGGGCTTTGGTCTTCTGAATCGAGCCGATACCCGGTGACTGTCGTCACCGGCAAAAGTCTGCCGTCCCTACCGGGACTCAATCGATCAAGGCTTGCGGCTACTTGATCGGCGGCGTGCCTTTCGCCAGTTCGGTGTCCCATTCGTCCAGCAATGGCCAGTCGACGGCACAGGTGCCGAAATCAGCCATGTGCTGATATCCTTCGAGCCGTTCGATTGTCGACTGCAGCAAACCGTGATCGTTGCCGAAGGCGGGACCATGACTGGGTAGCAACCACTCCACATCGCTGGCTTGGATTCTCTTCAGCGACGAAATGAATTCTGGAATGTCTGACCCATGATGCGCGTCAATGCCGCCCACACAACCGTCTCTAAAAATATTGTCACCCGACAGCAATAGGTTGTTCAGTCGCAGCGACAGCTGCCCGGTGGCATGCCCTGGGGTATCCCACACATCCAGTTTCAGGTCCCCCAGTTCCAGCACATCTCCATCGACAACCGTTTTCTGAATCGCCAGAATCGGCATGTCGATTGATATGTCCTGAGCTGGAATTTCTGCGTAAGAGGCAATTCGGTCCCCTGACTCCAGAATCCGCTTCGCATCGGGATGGGCCACGATCTGTGCGCTGGGAAGAAGTTCCGCCGCGCGTTTGAAACCCTGCACGTGATCGGCGTCAGCATGCGTGGCGATCAGATAGCGACAATTCGCCAGCGGGAAGTCCATATCCCGAATCAGATCGATCAGTTCTTCCACTGTGTCTTCGTAGCCAATATCGACCAGAGCCCAGTCGACATCTGAAAACACCAGATAGACACAACAGCCAAAGCGTCGCCGAGCCTGATAGTTTAGTTCAATGACATTGGGGAACAGTTCGCGACGAGCAATCATGAGGATCTGTCGAAGAAGGGCGAAAACGAATTTGAGGTCGTAGAATACGGCTTTGCAATCTTTATCTCAGCCGCTGCAAGGAAATCTTTGAGAGCAAACACCTGATTGGACAAGTGTAAGCCAGCCACCTAAGTTCGGCAATAAACGGCATTGGTACCGTCGGCAGGAATCTCGCATTTGACACCTCAATCTGAGCCTTTTCCGAGGAAAAGGCCGAACGCCATCCACTTAGGCGGCTTGTTTGGGCCGTTTTTCGCTACGAATCCGAGGTGCTGTTTTCCACCGTCGATGCACCCAAAAATATTGTTCGGGAGCTCGACGAATCAATGCTTCCAGAGCGTTCGTGAATTCTTGCGTTAACCGCTGGATACCATCTGCATCATCATACTCACGACTATCGATGACGGCTTCTGTTGTGAGTTCAAATTGCCGCCAGCGACTGTCAGCCTGCTGGCTGTCCGGCAATCTCCACGCGCCGCCCACAACAATCAGGGCGTCGAACTGCAACGCCAACAAAGCGATCGACTTAAACGTGGATGCCGGTTTGCCGAAAAAATCCACAAACACACCACGTCGGCCGGCGTCTTGATCACACAGCAGGGAGGCGTTTCCGCGCGATTCCATCACTTCCACCAGCTCTGTACTGGCACCATGTTTCGAAATCGTCCAGTTTCCGGTGGCTTCTCGGAATCGCTGAAACCACCGATGTAGCCAAGGATTGTCGAGATCTCGAGCGACGACGCCCATCGGAAACTGGAAATGCCCGAACGTATTGACCGAGATTTCCCAGTTGCCAAAATGTCCGCCCAAAAACAACACCGGGCGATCCTGAATCACGGCTCGGCAACATTCCTCACGCTGATAAAACGAAACGACGTCGCTACAGTTATAAAGTCGAAACCGTCGTTCCAGCTGAATGATCTCGCACACCATGCGAGCGAGGTGTTTCCACATTCCTGCAATAATTCGTTCGACTTCAGCGTCTGGTGTTTGTTCACCAAACGCGGCCCGGACGTTTGCTGCGGCAACTTCAAATCGAGTGGCTCGACGCGGCACAACACGGTGCATGAACCACGCAATGCCATCCGCCAGCCGCACCGAGGATTTGATCGGCAGACAGCGTAGAGCAAACACAGCGGCGGAAAACAATGTGTATTCGAACAGGTATCTGAGATTTCGCGCGTCCATGCCGGAAGATCCAAAAGAAACCGTAATTGAATGGGTGGACAGCTTATCGAATTCCAATCGTTTCGACCAGACGCATCGACGTCGTTTGTTTCAGGGGTGCGTTCATGGATTTCAGGATTTTCCTCAGTGCGCACGCAGTTATACGACATCGGGCACGACTTGGTCTTTCGGCAGATACTGCTGGTGAGTTTGTGGGCGACGAAGTTCTGATCGTGATGGTGGCGTGGTCTTTCCTGACGTCGCTGCGGAATATGAGGCCGCAAAGGTTACCCGTCTTACCGTGCCGGAATCAGATCGTATTGTAACGGATATTTGCCTTCTGCCGGATGTAGAGAACATCATGCCACTGAGTTTCGCAGTCGAAGAATGATTGTGACCGTCCACATGGTGGGACGGAATCTCAACACTGCTCAACGCCCTGGAGTGATCAGATGCGTCTGCCACGTCTACTTTGCTGCCATCCGATTCTGTTCGTCGTTCTGCTGGTGAGCTCACCGAAGATCGCGCTGTCCGACGAACTGGACCTCTCCCAAGAGGGGCTCAATACCAATGAGCTCAACACGGATGTCGAAGAACCGTCGATCGAACTCCCGGAGTCGGAGCCCAAGCGGAATCCGTTTCGCAATGTCTCGCAGGGCGTCCGCAAAGAATCCAAAGACCCGTTGGTCGTGCTGACACAAGAGGCGGTCGACACGACGGCTCGGCGAATGCTGTCGACGGATCTGCACACTCCGTGGCAGATGATGCATGCTTTGCTGGGAGTGCGGCATGACTTCCAACTTCTGCACGGCGAGCAAACCGTTTCTGGGTTGGATTGGATTTCTGAGGGGCAGATGTTTGACAATGAGCATTGGTTCGAAACGACAAAATTCGGCGGTCGGGCGCATCCGTACAGTCGCCCCTATGCCTTCGAAGGACACGCGAATCAGTTCCTCGCGATTCTGTCGATGTGCGGCGTTGAACTCGATCATGAATTCGGCACAGCCAACGGATCCGTGACAATGCGTGAAATGATTGAGCACGCCAAAATGGCGATCGATCTGAAAAAGGACGAACCAACGTGGACACTGTGGGCGCTCAGCCGATACCTGCCGCCAGACGCACGCTGGAGAAACCACAAAGGCGAAATGTGGAGCATTGAACGCCTCGTTCAAGATCAAACGGCTCGCCCGATGAAAGGGGCTCCCTGCGGAGGCACGCACAGCCTGTTCGCACTCGCACACGCTCGTAACGTGTATTTGCGTCAGGGAAAACCGCTGCGTGGAGTGTGGCTGCAGGCGGAATATAAGATTCGTAAATACATCAACACTGCTCGTATGCAGCAGAACAGCAACGGCACACTGTCATCCAATTACTTTCGCGGTCGGGAGTACAATCCAGACTTCAATAAGCGAATGGCGAGTGCCGGACATGTCCTCGAATTCCTGATGATTGCCCTTCCGCAAGAAGAGCTGCAGTCACGCTGGGTTCGTCGCGCGATCGAAGCCACAGCCAGCGACTTGATGCGAAACAGAAAAGCGTACGTGAAGTGCTCTCCGCTGTATCACTCAGTGCATGCGTTGAACATCTACCTAGACCGCGTGAATCCTCGTTCAGCACCAGAAATTGCCACCGCAGACGAAGCTCCACAAACTGCCATGGTGACGCCGCGTCGCATCAACGATGCCACAGAAGGCCTGAAAAGAGTGCCGGCGATGGGAATCTCTCAAGGGCGTGATTTGCCGCCGGTGACGAAATCTGATGAAGAGACCGTGAAGTCCGCCGAGGTATCGACTTCTGTGGCGTCTTTGCCAACAGTTAAGGAAGATTCGACGACAACGACGACACCGGAGCCGCTCAGCGTACCGGTGTTGGAACGCAACGATTCTCAAGAGACGATCGGGCGAGACCAAGAAAAATGGGTGGCGACTGCACCGGAACGCCGCGGTGAAATCGAAGTCGACGACCTGAACACCAACGCAAAGACCAACGCTGACCCAATGCCAGCAGCAGTGACCGAGGTTAAGGAACCTGCCCCCGTGGCAGCGAACACGTTGGAACTGCGATCGATTCCGCGAGAAGTCGAGATGGCACCACTGAACGAAACTGTCGAGGCGAAGCCAGCGGAAGTTATGCTGGTAGAGCCAGCGACTGAGGTGCCAACTGCTGAGGTGCCAACTGCTGAAGTACCAACTGCTGAGGTGCCAGCGACTGAGGTGCCAACTGCTGAGGTGCCAACTGCTGAAGTACCAGCTGCTGCGGAAGTCCCTGCTGCTGAAGCACCTGCTGCTCCGCAGAAGCCCATGACTGAAGCCGCCGACGTCAAGGCAGCAGAAGCAAGCATGGCTGCTGTAACCGACGCTGTCGAAGCATCGGAATCCGAGCCTGATGATCCGGCAACTTCGAGTTCTGTCAACGTGAAGTCGGTTTCGTTACCGAAGGTCATTCAGCCCATGGAATCGACAGCCGCAGAAATCGCCGCAGAGATTCCACTGGAGACTGATCGCGAAGTTGTCGAATCGATCAAGCCGTTCGTGAGTAGCCATCTCGACACGCAAAATCTAGTCCATCGCTTCGAAGGACCAAATCGTCAACTTGCAAATCAACGAAATGCGATCGCCGCAGCGATGGGGCTCAGCGATGGCCAAATCATCGCCGACGTGGGAGCTGGTACAGGCCTGTTTCTGAAAGTCTTTTCTGATGCCGTCGGCAAGGACGGTCAGGTGTTTGCGATTGAGATTTCGCCACAACTGGTGGAACATCTGGACGAACGTGTGGCCGCTCAGAAGCTGCAGAACGTACAGGTTGTCCGCAACGATGCACGATCACTGCAGCTAATGACCACACGTATTGATAAGGCGTTTTTGTGCGAAACTTACCATGAGCTCGAATATCCGCGAAACATCCTCGCGTCAGTCTTCAAAGCTCTTCGCCCCGGCGGAGAACTGGTGATCGTTGACTTCGCTCGGGATGAAGCAGCATCACGGGACTGGATTCTGGAAAACGTACGAGCAGACCAAGCGACGTTTCGTGAAGAAATCGAGGCGGCTGGGTTTGAGTTCGTTCAGGAAGTGAGTTTTTCGGGACTCGAAGAACACTACCTGATGACTTTCCGACGTCCACGCCTGTAGAGATTTTGTACGCGGAATACTCCCGGTCTGGTCTCTGGTTCAACGACGGGATGGCTCGGCGTGACTGACAATAACGGTAGCCAACATCAGGTTTACGGACTGACATCGCTGACCATGCTGGTGATCGCCAGCATGGTCGGGGCAGGCGTCTTCACCACTTCGGGCTTCACGCTGGGCACCGTCGGTTCACCAGCCCGAGTGATGTTGTGTTGGTGTTTGGGAGGTGTGATCGCCACGTGCGGAGCAATCGCGTACGGACGCTTGGCGGCCTTGATGCCGGAATCCGGTGGCGAGTATTTGTATCTGAGTCGGCGGGTTCATCCGGTCGCAGGATTTTTGGGCGGCTGGGTTTCGCTGACTGCGGGATTTAGCGGTGCCATCGCCACCGCAGCTGTGGCCTTCGAACGCTATGCCTTGCCGGACGGTGTTCGTCCCGATGTTTTGTCACCAGACGCCGTCGCCATTCTGCTAATCATCCTGTGTGGAACCGCGCACGGCATCAACGCCACGGCGGGAAAGTTTCTGCAGAATGGTGTGGTCGCCGTCAAACTATTCGCATTGGCAGTGTTCAGTTGCGCTGTGCTCAGCAAACTTAGCACTCATCCATGGCACTTGGAAGTCACGTCGCCTCCGACGACAAATCTGTGGGATGCCGCAAGTGGCATCGCGACATCGTTAGTCTGGATTTCCTTGAGCTACGCGGGCTTTAACGCGGCCATTTATGTGGCATCAGAATCGACGGCAGCCAGCCGGAGCGTGCCAAGAGCATTGTTGCTCGGCACGCTGATCGTGACGGCGTTGTATCTCTTTCTGAACCTTGTCTTCGTGGTGTCGGTTCCAGCCGAACAGCTGATGTGGAAAGAACCCGTCGCAGCCATCGCCGCCGAAGCCATCGGGGGACGTTGGCTGGAACTCACAATGCGCGGCGCGGTGTCGCTGGGGTTGTTGTCATCTGTACTGGGCATGATGATGGCTGGGCCACGTGTGTATTCGAAGATGGCAGACGACGGAGTCTTCCCCGCCGTGTTCTCTTCCAGTCAAGGCGGCGTGTCGCGGTCGATCATGCTGCAAACGTTGATTGCTGTGGGGTTGATCTTGGCCCAGCGAGCGCTCATGACAACAGGTCTGCCGTCGAACACTCTGTTGGGGTTGCTGTTCTATCTTGGCACAACGCTATCTGTTTCGTCCGCCCTGTGTGTGGCGACCCTGTTTCTCCCGTCGGTTCGCGGCGACGCGCGTGTCAAGCCATCGCTGATTGTGGACTTGGCAGCGGGCGTGTATGTCACTGCGACTTTGCTGGCAGTCGTGCTGATGGTGTGCAGTCGCGATCCGTCTGGAAATTCGCAATGGGCGCAGCACCTCGGTGGTGCAGCGCTTACCTTGCTAACCGGGCTTTTCGCTTGGTGGTGGTTTCGCCCGCGATTGTCTGGGTGATTAGTGAATTTCCGTGGCTGCTTCGACGTCTTCCATGACTTCTGCTGCCGGACCAGCGTCTTCGTCTTGAATGTAGGTCTTTTCTTTGTACATCAGGCCAATGGGGATGAACAAAATTGCCGTCGCCAGAATGCACTTCGTCCAGAACCAAAAATAAGCAGCCCCTTCTAATAGCGTCCGACCACCGACCGCGAAGTCTCTTGAGAATGTAGTTTCGCTGCCGCTACCGCGGCTGGTCAGGATCTCCTGCTGAATGGCCGCGACCTTCGATTCGTCGCCACCAGACTTCTGTTCGATAATACGTCGTTCCAGCCAGTTAAAGTATGGCTCACCGTCCGACTTGGCATTCACATCGACGGTTGCACTGCGACTCACAGCTCCGGTCAGGATCAGATCCCACTGAGTTTCGTCCGTCTTGTCCGCTCCGGCAGATATCAATTGATAACTGTCACGGGACTGTAATTTGTAATTGATCTGATTTCCGAACGCATCTTTCGCCGACTGCAATGCGGCGTTACCGATTTCTTCTGTCGGCAGGCTCTTGGAAGAATCTTGTCCATCCGCCGCAAAGAACGCGTCTTCAATAACCTTCGCAGCGGCATCGAACGCGGCTTTCGACGGCGTGTCAATTCCCGTCATTTGGCCGTTTTGGTCGATTGTCAACGTCACATCATCGTCAGTCCCCGGCTTGCCATCCGGCCCTAACTCTTTGATCCGCCGCACGTCTCCATCAACTTCAATTGTTGCATTCCACGTTGAGTTTTCGATGGCGGTCCCTGACGTCACAGTCGCCACGCTTTCGCCGGCCAGTGATGACACGGAGGGTGTCTGGATGTAATTATTCACAACTGCGGTAAACACATTTCCCAACGAAACGGAAGCTAAGAAAACCGCCATCACCACGGACTTCATGGTTTTGGGCGATTGGGTATAGGCAAATTCGAGACACGTGATCGAAACCATGACTTCCGAAGCGGTCAGGATTCCGTACGCAAAAAACTGCCACGCGATCGATGGTTGATTGCCCGCATCGATTTGTTCTTGCAGCAGTGCGACAATTGCAAAGCCGCCAACCATCACGAACAGCCCGAGACCAATTTTTCGGATGGGAGTCAGCTTGAAAACCTTGTCGATGCTGGGATAGATCAGAAACTGAAACAGCGGGATCAGCAACAGAACCAAGATTGGATTCACGGCCTGAATTTGTGACGGCAGCCATTGTTGGCCCATCCATGTCAGGTTCAGATTCTTCGCTTGCAGCACCCACGATGATCCAGTTTGGTCGAACAACGCCCAAAACACGGCCACAAAACCGAAGATTACGCTGAGCTTCAGAAGCGCCGAAATTCCCGTCCAGCTAAACGTTTCTTTCAGAAAGCTGGCTCCACCTGGCGGTATATGAACGAAGACATGGCGCCCCATCCAAAACAGAATTGTGGCCAGTGCCATTAGGACGCCGGGAATTCCAAACGCCCAGTGCGGCCCATAATGTTGCAGCAACCATGGTGTCAGTAATGTCGAAACAAACGATCCGGCGTTAATGCTGAAGTAAAACCACTGATACACTTTGCTCAGCATGTGCTTGTTTGCACTACCAAACTGGTCGCCCACATGAGCCGACACGCAGGGCTTGATGCCACCAGAGCCGATGGAAATCAACCACAATCCAACCACCAGCCACATGCCAGCCGACAGCGGTGGCGTGCCCATCATGGCCAGCGCCGCATGGCCGACGCAGTACACAATCGACAACCAGAGAATGGTTCGGTACTTGCCGAACACCGTGTCGGACAGCAATGCCCCCAGAATCGGAAACCCATACACCAGCGCGGTAAAGGTGTGGTAGCGTTCTGTGGCTTCAGCGGGGGCCATACCTTGTTCGGTATAGACGTCGCCCATGCGGTGCAGAAAGTCGACCATAAAGATGGTGAGGATCGACTTCATTCCGTAGAAGCTAAAGCGTTCCGCAGCCTCGTTGCTGATAATGTATGGCACGCCCTTGGGCATACCAGACGTGGCAACGGGAGAGCTTAAATATTCCTGCTTGTCTGACATCTGCTGTTTCCGAATTTGAAAGTCGACTTCAATCTGTGAGTCTTCTAGGTCACCCAACATCGCCTGTTTTTATCGCCCGTGTCACCTTTGGCCTGCCAGCCGCTTGGTCGCTTGGCCGTTTGGAAGTTTGGAAGTTTGGAAGTTTGGAAGTTTGGAAGTTTGGAAGTTTGTCCCGGCCAACGCATTGTTATCTTTGCGGCCGCGGGATGCGAACGTATCCACCGCTCATTGAACTGGGTGGTTTCGTCATCCACGGTCTCGCAATTGTTGTTGTAAATCTGTGATCAGATGGGTGAGCTCCGCTGGCGACAATCGCTGGAGTTCCCACGCTGGCGTTTCCGACAGCCCCAGCAACTGCTGATAGACTTTGAACTGACCAAGCAGTTCGCCTTTCTTGATGCCTTCTTCTCTGCCTGCCATCCTCGCGGCGATCATGCGTGCTTCTTCATCGTGCAGAAATTTGATGCGCGCTTCGTACAGCTGGCGTTTTTCGGGGGTTCGAGAAATCATATTTAGAACTCCAACGGCTTCTTCGAATTCGGGATCACTCAGATGCTGAACCAGTTCACTGGCTTCGGCGTGTTCAGCGTACTTCAATTGTCGATTTGCAATCTCGGTTCGGGGTGATGCAAATAGCTTTACGATTCGTTTTCATCAGACCACTGCAGCACTACCCAAGCGGCCACGCTTCACTCAGCGATTCTTTCTGAATCGCTGTCAGCTGGTCAATGCCATTTTTCGCCAACGCCAGTTGTGCCTGCAGAGTTTCGAAGTCAAATGGCTCGCCTTCTGCTGTTCCCTGAACCTCAATAAACTTTCCACCGCCCGTCATAATGACGTTCATGTCGACGTCCGCTGTGCTGTCTTCAGGATAGTCTAGATCTAGCACAGGAACGCCTTTGACGACGCCCACACTAACCGCAGCCACACTGTCTTTGATCGGAGAACGTGGCAGATTCAGCGTGGCAATCGCATCGCACAGCGCCATAAAACCACCGGTCACGCTCAGTGTACGCGTACCGCCGTCGGCCTGCAGGACATCGCAGTCGACCATGATTGTGTGTTCGCCAAGTGCTTCGAAATCCACGGCGGCCCGCAGGCTGCGTCCGATGAGTCGCTGGATTTCTGTGGTACGACCATCGACCGATTTGCGATCCCGCGGTTTTCTGGGAGACGTGCTGCCCGGCAGCATGTTGTATTCTGCGGTGACCCAGCCCTGAGCCACTTCGCCTTCTTTCCGCGGCATGCGCCAAGGCGGCACCTTATATTCCACGCTCGCCGTACACAGCACCATCGTGTTGCCGGCAGAAATCAGAATGCTAGCAGCAGATGTGTTCGTAAAATTGCGTTGGACTGCAATGGGACGCAGCTGGTCCACAGATCGGCCATCATGGCGACTCATGCGTGTGCTTTCGGACTGTCGGGGCTAAAGAAATTTTATGTCGGGACGGTGTTTTCTCCGATCCGCCCCCGAAGCACAACCGTCACCGTGATTTCGATGGGCAGCCGAACCGACTGATGCGTTCATATGAATGATGTTGGACACGCAGGCGAACGGTCAGAAATTTCGCTACACTGCGATCAGTCGACCTGTCGCTGAATCTGTTAGCGATGCTGTCCCCGAAAAATTTCGCCCGCGTTCGTCAAAGCTCCTGATGTCAGACTCACCCATCCGAATCGCCACTCGATCCAGCAAGCTTGCCCTGTGGCAGGCCGAACATATCAAATCATTGCTGAACACGGCCTGCCCCGATATTGCGGTGGAGATTATCCACATTTCGACGCAGGGCGACCAAAACCAGACGGATGCTTTGCGAGAGTTCGGCGGCACCGGGGTTTTTACGCGCGAGGTGCAGCTGTCTGTGCTGGCGAGCGACACAGACATCGCCGTGCATAGCCTTAAAGATCTGCCCACCGAATCGGCAGAGGGCCTGACTTTGGCCGGAATTCCTGCCCGAGCTCCAAGGTTTGATGCGATGCTGTTGCCGCATGCCGCCACCATCCAGTCGCTCGACGAACTCCCCAGCGGTGCCAGAATCGGCACCGGTAGTCCGCGACGGCAAGCGCAGCTGCTGCACATCCGCCCGGATCTGGAGATGCAAGAAATTCGAGGCAACGTGGATACTCGTATTCGAAAACTGGACGAGGGACAATACGACGCCATCGTGCTGGCCGAAGCTGGATTACGACGACTGGGTCTGCAAGACCGAATTTCAATGTTACTCTCCGCTCCAACAATGCTGCCCGCAATCGGCCAAGGGGCCATCGGCATTGAATGCCGCACTGACGATCATCGAGTTCGCCATGCGCTGGGCTTGATCACCAACACAGACGTGCTGGCCTGCGTGACCGCAGAACGTTCGTTGCTACGAGCACTCAGAGCTGGCTGCCATGCACCACTGGGAGCATTGACTGCTCTGGAAGACGGACAGATCCGACTGCAAGCAGTGCTGCTAAGTTCGGACGGGAAACAACGGCTTGAAGCAGAAGACGAATCGCCTGTTGACGAAGCCGATCGCCTTGGCCAGTCCGTCGCAGCCAAGCTGCTAGACCAAGGCGGAGAAAAATTGGTCGCAAAGTTTTGATCTCGTACAGCAGCCACGGCATCGCCCCGCCCGCCGATCACTCAGTCGAGCGACCGCACTAGGCACGACGTGATACGGCCGAAATCCTGAACCGCACTATCGCTCGATTGTCGTATTCAGCCACCTCACCCCATCCGCATTCGGGATGCGCAACTGTCCCGCGATTTTGTTGCCTTCGATTCTGACAGGCCCTGACCACGGTTCGGCCGCTGCAATTCGGATCGAAACCTCCGATAGGATCGTGTTGTTTGTGATATCGAGATTTCCCACCTTTGCACTTTGATGGTCGTTGCAATAGATGCCCGCGCCGTTTGTTTCGCGGATGACGTTGTGGCGAATTATCGCCTCAGATGCGGCCTGAATGCCGTGATCGCCGGAATTCCAAATCACGTTGTGTTCGATGAGGTTCGGCTGCTGCCCGTCGGTGCCGTACACCAGAATGCCGGGATAGTTGGTGTCGTGAATGACGTTGTGGCGAACAATGTTGCTGTAGCTGCCATCTTTGAGTTCAATGCCGTCGCCTTGTGAAACGTCTTTGCCGTTGAGATGGTGGATGTAGTTGTCTTCGATGATCGAGTTGAAGATGTAACCGTGGGTGCTGCCGTCGGCTTGATTATTACTTCCCAAATAGAAACCTTCGCCGTGTCCGCTGGTGTGATGGATGTGGTTGCCGCGAAACGTCAGTGACTCGTAAACATGGCCGGGGTAGTTCGCAGTCACCGCAACTCCGCCGACGTGATGAATATGCAAACGCTCCAGCGTGATAAACTTGGCTGGCCACGAATCTTGACCACCGATTCGAATGCCCGCCGCACCACCAGTCACCTCCAGATCACGCAGCACAAGGTGCTGGCAGCCATGCAGGTGAATCGAATTTTGGTTGGCATCCGGTCGTCGAAAAACGGCGGCGGCTGGTGTTTCGTGTGTTGCATCAGAACTGATCGCAGGTCCGCGAATGATGATCGGTTGCTCGGCCGTTCCACGGTGACTGAGTACCAGCCGGCGGCGATCGCTGTACACGCCCGGTGCCAGAACCACTTCGTCGCCTGGCTTCAGGCTTTCGCCCGACAACACGGAGAACCAATCCTGCTCCGCAGTCAGCCGGATTGTCTCCGACCGAACCACGCGCGTGGAACTCACAAACAGCAAGGCGATCATCAGCAGTGTTTTCATATGATTTCGCTTTCGTAGCTCGGCGGTCTCCGCCGAGATGTCACAGTGGAGACCACCGTGCTACCTTTAGACAACACTAAAACTAAGCTGCAACAAAGCACTGGGCCATTCACTTTACAGATCGAGTCGGTGGCCGTTTGAGCAATCATCGACTTTTTGCAACGCGCGTCAATGTACATCGGCGTGCTGATCGTCGCGGACTGAGTTTCATGATGAGTGAGTTCTTTTCCAACGCCATCGATCAGTTCCGAACGGCGGTTTCGCCCATAAACTCGCTGACGGTCCTTCGCTTGCGTTTCAGCTGACAACGACGAAAGCGTATAATGATGACTGAGACCATAAACTCGCTGACGGTCCTTCGCTTGCGTTTCAGGCTTCTGCAGATGGCTTCTGCAGATCTTGGCCGACCGACTTTGGGGATGCACGCTCCGCAGGCAAACCACGTGTCTGCTGATCGGAGAACCCCATTCACCACGAAATCGTTGCAATTGGCAGGGTTTTCTTAGTGTTCCTGGCTTCTAACTTGGGCTGATTCGAGGAATCTGTCACTCAATTTGCTTGCCAAAAACACCCGAAAGTCGTCCAATGTGTGTAGAGAACGTACTGCTGGGTCGACGCAAAATGGCTATTGCGGCATTGAGTACTTCAAAACGCGCGGAGGTTTGTTGAATCAGAACTGATTTCAACGAGCGAAAAGTTTCGGGCGATGTCGGTTCAATTCATTATGGAACATGATCAATTTCTGTTTGTCAGGATAGAGAGCCCCCAATGGCTGCTCTACGTTTCGGTGCTGCTGACTGCCGTCTTCTTTCGGTTTTCTCGCCTGCTCGCAGTTCGTAACCTAGACCTCGTGCTGCTGCTGTCGCTGTCGACCGCACTTGTCGTTTCTGCGGCGTCTCGACCAAACGACGATCCGGTCAAAAATTCCTCGCAGCCTGCAGCAGCTGAGTCCGACTCCTTAACCGAAACGGACGCAGAACCGACGCCCGCTGCAGTATCGCCGCCCGTTAGTCCCGTGTACCGTTGGAGCACCTTGATTAGCTTGGCACTGTCGGCACTGCTGGTTGTGCGGCTGATGTTTGACGAATCGCTGACACGCAGACCACGCCTAGAACAAAACCTGAATCAAGCAGGTTTGACGTTTCTGTTTGTACCGGCGTTCTCGATTTTAATGACGGGCGTGTTCATTAAAGAACCGCCGCGCAGAAATGTGGACGCCGTGGAAGCTGGCAAAGCCCTGCTGCAACAGAAAGAATCGTCGCCTCAAGAAGTCGGCAAAGAGCCGGTTCCAACACCGCCGCCCACAGAAACCTTGGCCGCAGCGACCGTCACCAAAGTCGCCGAATTCGCCGGGCGAGTGGATTCGTCGCAGGTGAATTCTGACGCAGAAAAATCACCTGTCGAAGAATTTATTGCGCGCATCCTTGTTGTCCTTGCGCACAGCGCTGTCGTCGGGGGGCTGCTGTATATCGGCAAGAAACACTTCTGCAGTTTGCAGCTCGGGTTCTCGATGAGTTGCCTGTATCTGCTGCTGCCTTGCACCGCTTACAACGTTCATGAATTAAGCCACGTGGTGCCAGGAGCGTGCCTGACATGGGCCTTCGCCAGTTATCGAAAACCGGCCGTCGCGGGCGTCCTGCTGGGCTTGGCGTGCGGCACCCTGTTTTTCGCCGTCTTTTTGCTGCCATTGTGGGCCGTGTTTTATGGCAAAAAAGGAGCACTTAGGTTTGGCCTGTCCCTCGGAGCCGTTGCAGCGCTGGTGCTGATGACATTCGCACTGACATCGGAAACAACGGATTCGTTCGTCAACAAGCTGGTCATGACCGCCAACTGGACGGTCTATCGCTTGTTCGATGCAGCGTCACCTTTGCCCGAATATGCCATCGGGCAGTCATATCTGCGCATCACATTGGCAGCCATCTTTTTCGTGATGCTGGTGGCGATGACCGTGATTCCGCGAAAACGAAATCTCGAAAACCTGCTGGCACATACCACCGCCCTAATCGTGGCCGCTCAGTTGTGGTACCCGGAAGACGTTGGCACCTACGTTTTGTGGTACCTGCCACTGATGTTGATGGTTGTCTTCCGGCCGCGACTGGACAGGTTTGTGCCACCCGAAGACCCCAATCACACAACCGCGCGGCTGACGGAAGACCGCGGCAGCCAACCGGCCGGCCCGCTGGCACGGGTCACGCTGTATAACTAATCGCCGAGGTTAAACAGTCGTTTTACGGCGTCGAGCAGTCCGTGGGGAGTGCCGGCTTTGGCTTCGTCCTTAAGTGTTTCGAGCGGCGGATGCAGGAGTTTATTGACGATCCGGTGGACCGTTTTTTCGACCGCCGCACGCTGAGCGTCGGTGAAGTCCGGATTTTTGCGGTACAGAATGTCCAATTCGCTGCGCCGGATTTCACTCAATTGCTCACGCAATCTCTGAATCACCGGGCCCGTGGCGCGATGATAGACTTCGTGCATGAAGCGTTCGGTCTGCTGTTCGATAATCTTGCGCGCCTGCTTGATTTCCGCTTTCCGAAGTTGACGATTTTCTTCGCAGGTCGCTTCCAAGGCATCAATGTCGTACAGAAAAACGTTTTCGTCGATGTTGGCAATGGAGTGTGCAAAGTCGCGGGGTGCTCCAAGGTCCAAAATCAGAACCGGCTTCCGTTCGGATGACTTTCGAATCGCTTCGAAACGTGCATGATCGACGACCGTTTGCGTGGCCCCTGTGGTGCTGACAATCATGTCGGCTTTCGCCAGCCAGACATCCAGATATTGGAAATCGTCAGTCTTGCCCCCAAACTGACTCGCCAACGCTTCGGCTCGCTCACGATTGCGATTGACCACCACAATATCTTTGACGCCTTCATCACGCAGATAACGCAAAGCTTCTTCGGCCATTTCACCAGCACCAATCACCAACACCGTCTTGTTGTCGAAGCGATTAAAGATGTTCCGCGCAAAGTCACCAACGGCCACGCTGGCGATAGAAACACGCCCTTCGGACAATTTTGTTTCTGTACGAACACGCGCGGAAACCGACAGGGCATGCTGAAACAGCACGTTCGTCAGCGGGCCGCACGAATCATTTTCTCGCGCGATTCGATACGCATTTTTGACTTGGGTAACGATCTGAGGTTCCCCCAGGACCATACTGTCTAAGCTGCACACGACATCGAATAAGTGTTCGACGGCTTTTGTGCCGTGGTGCGAAAGCACGGAGTCTGTGAATTCGTCGGATGGCAGATTATGAAACTGCGACACGAATTCTGTCAGCTGATCCACAGACAGTTCGTCATCGCCGTCGTCGGCGGCCGCATAAATTTCGACGCGGTTACACGTCGACAACAACACCAGTTCTGATCGTGGATGTCGTTCTCGCCATTGCGCGTAAGCTTGGGTCAGCTGTTCCTCAGAAGCAAAGGCCAGCTTTTCGCGAAGTTCCAAACCCGCGTTATGATGATTACAGCTAAGAACGACGACGTTCATGAATTGCTGCCGAGTCGGCTTCCTGTTTCAGAAGGAAACACCCCAGCCGATTCTTCTGTGCCGACTGTGCCTTCTGCGTTGTCTCTGGCAGTGCCGTGTACACCACCGGACAGCAACATCAGTCCCAGAATGGTGAGCAACAGAAAACCACCCGCCACAAATGTCAGCTTCGCCACCTGACGCCCCGTTTGTTCTTTGCGAGTCAGCAGCCAAATTAACGTTCCCACCATGATCGCCCACACCAGCGTGGTGCCGGCCACAATCGGGTCGGTCCAGCTGAACGGACTGTCTAACTCAGCCGGCTTGATCCGCGTCAGAATAAACCCGGTGACTAAGCCAACGGTCAGCATCAAGACGGTACACACCACCAAGCGACGGTTGAACAGCGTCAGTTGTTCAAGGCTGGGCAGTTGAATGCGATGTCGCATCGATTTTCCGCCACGCAGCTTTTGATACTGCAGCAGATACATCAACGCACAAATGGTTGCGGCGGCCACGCACCCCATGCCGATCACCAGCGTGCCAGCGTGCAGCATGCCCCAGCGATGAGCGGCCAACTGTCGGTTGGCGTCGATGGCAACATCGTCGACGAAGGTTGCCATCACGATCAGGCCAATCGTGGCTGGCAACAGAAACAATCCAATCGCCAGCCGCGCCTGAGTGACAACCAGCAGCACGTAGAACACGCCGCCCAGCCATGCCAGCACCAACAGCCAGTCGTGACTACTGCCCACCAACGGGGGCAGTTGAGAATTCGAACTGCGCGTGCTGAGATAGATCGTATGAGCGAACAGTCCCGCGATTCCAGCCACCAGCAGAATTCCGCGAGTCAGTGCGGATCGCTGGCGCAACAACTGAAACACCTCGACGCAAAAGGCGACGAGGTAGCTCAGCAGAAAACAAAACAGATGGATCTTTGCGAAAAATCCCACGCGCGACGGAACCTGAAAGAAGGATGTGACGGTGCTGCGTATTCTACGTCACTTCGCCCCACAAACAGAGTCTTCAGGGCCGTTCCCAGCAACTTCTAACAACTTGGCTCAGAATTTGAGCCATTTTGCAGGGCGGGGAAATCTTCCGGCGTTGCAATCGCAATCGTCATGTCCGTGTCTGGGCAAAAAATCGTCGACACACAATCAACCGTTCGTTCCTCCCACATCCATGCGGTCAATGGAACGAACGGCTGATTGCCCCCGAAGGGGCCGTGTGACGAAACAGCAGCATCATGCTGCTGTTACTGCTCCGCGAAGCCCGGTGAAGACTGCGGTAGATGCCTCAATCAATGGAATTGACAATCCGCAGTTCCAACGATTCGACGATCACCCATCCATGGGCGGCTAGGGCAGAAAACTGTCGAGTGCTTCCGTTGTCAAATCGTCGAATTGCTTGGAATTTGCGGACAGAAATTGCTCCCAAGTAAGTTTGTCCCAGATCTCAGCGTGATCATTCACGCCAACAATCACAACTTCACGTTGTAAGCCGGCGTGCAACATAAGCCGGTCGGGAATACGAATGCGGTTTTGCTTATCCAACACCACACGCTCAGCGCGAGCGTAGAACAAGCGAAGAAAATTACGGACGTTGGCTCGGCCAGGCGAGATTTTGGCAACCTGATGAGCAAAGCGATCGAATCCTTCCGAAGAGTAAACTGACAAGCAGCCTTCGTTGCCTGGAGCAAGAAAGAGTTCATCTGATTCCTTGACTCCGTAAGCGTCCTTGTGAGCTTTAGGGACGGCCAGCCGAAGCTTGTCGTCAATGGTTCGTTCGAATGTCCCGGTCAGTGCCATTTCTGCTCACGTTCCGCTTCATTTGAGTTGTAAAGCATTTGCTGTAAACGTTTTACGGTTCAGAAAAGTGATCCCCACTTTCCCCCACAAACCACCACTGACGGCAATTTACCCAACTCTCAGAAATCGTCAAGCCGACCCTGCCACAACATGGGCCTCAGCGACGGGTCCGCGCAGCGTAGGTCGTTGCTATACAACGGGATTGGTCAATCTGACGTTTTTCAGAATCGCCATCGGCGACCGGTCTCGACAGTTCACTCAGGCAGCAATAATCGCAACACCCGGTCGTATTCGCTGACAACAGCGTTCCACGTAAACGATTCGGCGATAAGCACTTGCGCTGAATCCGCCACAGCGGATCGCTGTTCTGGACTGGAAAGGGCGGCTGCGAGCGTAATTGCCAGAGCCGCTGGGTCTGCGGGAGGCACCAGCCAGCCGGTCACGTTATGGTCGATCAGCTCCCGGACGCCGTCGACGTTGCTGGCGACCACCGGCAGCCCGTTAGCCATCGCTTCCAGCACAACGTTCGGCATGCCTTCCCACAGCGACGACAGCGCCAACACAGTGGACGTCCGCATCAATTCGGGGACATCATCACGCTGCCCCAGCAACTGGACCTGCTGTTGCAGCGATCTTCGCTGAATCTCCGCCGCCAATTTGGCCTTCAGCGGGCCATCCCCGACAAACTTCAGCGTCGATGGGGACTTCACATCGTCCGGCAAGCCATCAAATGCGTCCAGCAAACACAGCGGATTCTTCTGTTCCGTCAGTCGCCCAACAGCCAGCAAAACGTGCTTCGGGCGTGTCTGAGTCTCCGGCAGTTGCCCTTCATCGGGCAAGTCCACGCCATTGCGGATTGCACAAATGTTCGCTGCCGGAATGCCGCACAGTTTGGCATGAATTTCAGCCACATGGCGACTGACGGCGATGTAATAGCTGGACCAGCCGCGAGTCATGCGGTCCGTCAGGACGACCCATCGACGACGATCGGCCACGCGAATCCCGGACACCACGGCCGGGCCACCTGCGAATTTCGCCGCCAATCGACCGTAGATATTGGCTTGATGCAAAAAACACATCACCACGTCGACCGGGCTGTTCCGCAGCTCTCGCCGTAGCCGAAAAAACGTGCGAACGTCTGCAAAACCACCGCAGCCCAAGGCGGTCACCGGAATACCAGCCTGCTGCAGTTCGACCGCCAGCGGCCCCAAATCTCGCAGGCTGATCACGCGAACCTGCCATCCCGCTAAGCTCAGCCCCTGCGCAATCCGTACCAGAGCCTTTTCTGCACCGCCGATGTCCAGTTCGTTGATGCAGAATGTGACGCGCGGTGCGGCCTTCACTTCAGGATTCCTGGGGTTGGTGGGTGGTCATGTTCGAAGATCTGAGACTTATTGTTAAGCTGTGCGAAAATTCCTTGGGCGGCTTTGATGCCACGTTGTAGCGAAAAAATACGGCTATGGTTACTCCTGATTTGGATGACATTTCTGCATGGCAGTATGATCTGCCAGAAGACCTGATTGCCGCCCGCCCCACAGCGCGGCGCGATGATTCTCGACTGATGGTGATCCGGCGAGATTCTGGGCAGATCGAACATCGGCAGATTCGAGATCTCCCCGATCTGCTGTCGCCCAATGATCGGCTGGTCTTCAACAATACGAAAGTTCTGCCAGCGCGTTTGTTCGGATTTCGAACTTCGACAAATGGCAAGTGGGAAGGGCTGTTTCTGGACGAACAGAATGACGGCCAGTGGCGGATTACCGGACAAACACGCGGCAAACTGCAGCCCGACGAATCATTGACGTTGATTCCGGCAGCCCTAGCCCAATCCCAAGCGATAATGGCTACGGTCGACGAAATTCCCCAGCAACAGCGTCTGGAACTGAAGCTTGTGCGGCAACTCGACGATGGCAGCTGGATTGTGCGCCCATCGCGCCGATCTCGCACAGCATCGACGGTCGAACTCTTGGACGAGTTCGGGACTTTGCCATTGCCGCCGTACATCAAACGGAAGGTAGCCGACGAACAGGACCGGAACCGATACCAAACCATGTTCGCTCAAGAACCCGGAGCCATCGCTGCGCCCACGGCTGGATTGCATTTTACGCCGGAGCTCATGGACGGCTGTTCGCGGAACGGAATTCAATCCTCAGAAGTCACGCTGCATGTCGGAATCGGCACGTTTCGACCGGTCAGCAGCGAACGCCTGTCAGAACACCGCATGCACTCGGAATGGTGCCGCGTGCATCAGGCCGCTGCCGATGCCATTAACGCGACGAAGGCAACAGGGAATAAGGTGGTGGCCGTCGGCACCACCAGCGTTCGCACTTTGGAAGCGGCCACACAGCAACAGAATTTGTCAGCTTGGCAAGGGTCAACGGATATTTTTATTACGCCGGGTTTTCGTTTCAACGTGGTGGATCAGTTGCTGACAAACTTTCATTTACCCGGATCAACACTCATCGTGTTGGTGGCCGCCTTAATGGGCTATGATTTGACCATGGAAGCTTATCGGCAAGCTGTTGCGGAACGTTATCGATTCTATAGCTACGGCGACGCGATGTTGATTTTATGAAGCGATTCAGCCGTCTGAAGTGGTTCGTGTTTTCCAGCCGTTTTGGCACTAGCCATGGTTGTTCGGATCCGTGGCTAGTGCCAAACGGCTGGGTTTCTGGCGTTTGCTGTATTCGGCTGACGTGCTACGATTTTTTGAACAAACAGATCCTACTTACGACGATGCCTCTTGCCCCTTCCCCCCGAAGTTGAAGATGCCTGAATCCCCCGGAAAACTATTCACCTGCGCGATAATGACATTGCGATTCACACTCGCGATGTGGGTTGGTGCAGCCGTGTTGTACGTTGTGACCAGCGTTGCGGAACAAATGTCACCCCATTTTGATCTACAAGTTCGTGATCAGTTAGCACTCATTCGTTTCCCGCTGTACTACCGCTTTGGCTTTGGGTGCCACATCGCCGCCGCCATCGCTGGCGTGCTGGCCTGGCGCACCGCACCGGCCAACCGACGAGCCACTTTTTTACTGGTGCTGGTACTTGTTATGGTGTCCGGATTGCTGATCACACTGGATCACCGCATCGTCTATCAACCACTGGAGGCGCTGATTACTCCAGCAGGAAAACCGCGTGGTGATGAATTCGAACGGCTGCATCACCTATCGAAACGTGCCAACATGGTGCATGTGATGGTGATGGCGTTCGCGGGAATTTTGGCCATGCTGCCACTCAAACCAGCACAGTCGACGGCGGAATGATCGCTGCCGAGCGATTACAGCCGAGTAAACAGCAGGCCTTGTGATTCCAGCACCGCGTACGCAATGAATAACAAGTACAAGCCACACATCACGAATGCTTTGTTGCGTGTGATCTGGCGATTGTGCCACATGATGGCCAAGTTAATCACGGTCAACGCCACCAACAGAATTCTTAGCCCGACCAGCCCCGCAATCGGCTCACCATTCTGCAATAACGTGACCGGAGCCCAGCCGGTGAGGTAAGAATTCACCAGCAGTGGAATCGATAGGCAAATGCAGATGTCGAAAATGTTCGACCCGAACGCATTCGACACAGCTCCGGAATCATCGCCACGCCTCGCGGCTCCGATGGCCAGAAAAGTATCGGGAACCGAAGACGCTGCGGCGGCCAGAATGACGGCGACGAAGAATGGATTCACATCCAACACACGCGCCGTTGCCAGTGTGGCATCGACCAGAAAATAACACGCCACTGCGGCAATGACGGTGGAAACGCCAATGATCAGCCACACGCTGGTTTTGTTCAGTCCGATCTGCAGATAGCCGAAGAACACGCCGGATGATTCCTCCAACCCTTCTTCGTCATCAACCAGCCCATTCTGTTGATATTCGTCTTGAGCCTTCATGATCTGGGTCGCTGTGGCTCGCACGCCCAGCATTTTTAATGCGTTCAATACGGTGCTCGCACTTTGGTCTGCACCGTGTTCATCGAAGTATGGTTTGAAGGCGGCGAGCCGTTTTTGATAGCTTTTTGCAGCCGTGTAAAGCTGGCTGATGTAAACCAGATAGACGCCGATCAACACCACACCCATCCACCAGACCATCGTATCCTGAAACAAAAACACGATCAGCAGGATCTCACAGCACACAAACCACACGCCGTCACGAGAAATCACTTCCTCGTCAACATCGATCGTCGGACGGTCTGTTCGAGTATAAGAAATCACCAGCGCGCAGAAAGCTGGAATCAGAATCATGTTGTACACCGCACTACCGGCACAGGTCGCGATGGTCGATCCATAACCTTCCGCGCCCGCCAGTTCTCGAGCAGCCGCAGTATCTGCCCCCGATTTGACTGCGGCGACGGCCACCAGCACGAAAAAGATGCCGCTGAATAATTCCGGCATCGAACTGGCGATCGCATCTAAAGTGGCCCCGCGAACTGATCCAGGCAGCTTGAACTTTGTACCAATCCACTGCGCTGCGTCTGCGAATGGATCGCAAGCTTGCCAGATCACCACCGAAATCACAGCCACCTCCGCCAGCAAATACGGGATCGCCAAAGCCGAAGTCTGTTCGTTGCCTCCCCCTGCCCATAACACAACAAACGCACCCACAATCAGTGCAGAAACGAACAGTCCGGTACGGCTGGGTCTATCCTCATCGCCAGAAACATCTGAAGCCTGAGCTGCGTTGTTCATGAATCGCTCTGGTGCTTTGTCAGCAAGCAGGGAAAGGCTACGACAGAATCGACTACGACAGAATTGGCAGCGCGCTGTGGGAACCATGCTGCACTTCGCGCGTCACGATCGACCCGATCAGCGTTGTGCCGGTGCAGTCCAGAATTTCGATTTCGGCTGTCGTACCCGCCAATCTTGGATTGCCGTCGAAGACAACAATTCTGTCACATTCCGAACGGCCCATCAACTGGGTGGCCAGTGGATCGCCGGGGACTTGCATTGCATCACCGCGCGCGGCTCGCTTTTCGGATGTCTTACTTGGTCCTTCCACCAGAACAGACACTCGACCTCCAATAAAGTCCGCGTTGCCCTCTTCACTGACGGCATTCTGCACATTCAGCATCTCGTTGTTGCGCCGCTTTTTCACTTCGTCAGGAATATCATCCGGCAACAGTTCGGCCGCTTTGGTTCCACCACGTTCGCTGTATTTGAAGATAAAGCTGTTCTTGAAACGGAACTCGCGAATGGAATCGAGGCTCTTCTGGTGAGCCTCTTCGGTTTCACCACAGAAGCCCACAATGAAGTCGCTGGAGACGCTGCAGTTGGGCACTGTTTCGTTGATGCGGTGCATCATTTCTCGATAATCTTCCACGGTGTATCCGCGTTTCATCAACCGCAGCTGTTCGTTGCAGCCGTGTTGCAATGGCACATGCAAATACCGCACAGCTTTGGGCAGATCGCGCACCGCCTGCAACAAATCGTCCGTCATATCCTTGGGATAGCTGGTGACAAAACGAATCCGTTCGATGCCTTCCACCTGTTGAATGGCGTACATCAAGTCCGACAGGCGATGCAGCTTGCCGTCTTCCTTGTGCTGATAGCTGTTGACGGTTTGTCCCAGCATGCAGATTTCTTTGACGCCCTGATCTGCCAGAACGCGGACTTCGTGCAGAATTTCTGCAGGAGCACGACTTTGTTCTGGGCCGCGAGTCGCCGGTACAACACAGTAGGTGCAAAACTTATCGCAGCCGATCATAATGCGGACGAAGGCCTGAAACGGAGTCGGCCGCATTTCCGGGTCACGCAACGGATCGTAGCTCTGAAAACTACCGGACACTTCTTTGACGCTGCCGTCTCGACGCCCAAGGCTGACCGCTTTCTGCTGGACGCGATTGGCGGATTCGCGAGTCTCCTGAATGAGCCGTGGAATTTCCGCCAGCTGCCCGGTGCCGACCACAATGTCGACGTGCGGTGCCTTCTGAAAAATCAGATCCTGATCCTTCTGTGCCATACAACCCAAGACGCCAATCACCTTCTGCGGCGCGCTGCGTTTGGCGTATTTTAACCTGCCCAGTGAACTGTAGATCTTGTGCTCGGCATGTTCACGCACGCTACAGGTGTTGAACAGCAGCGTGTCTGCCAACTTAGGATCGTCCGTCAGTTCGTAGCCATCTTTTCGCAGCGCGGCGACCACCAGTTCGCTGTCCAGCATATTCATCTGGCAGCCAACGGTTTCGATGTACAGTTTACGGTTATGGTCGAATTCAGCAGGCATGAGGACTTTTCAGTGCGTGCAGCGGCGTTCGGGTTGTCGGGGATGTCAACGCAACTCCGGCACCAGACTGGTTAATGGTTTTCATTGGTTCCCGTCAGGTCGATTCTCCAAAAATCGACTGCACGGACCAAACAGACAAAATCGTAGCAGTGATACTAAAAGCGATTTCAATACTGGCCATCGTAAATACTCCATTCGGACGAGTGGCAGAAAAAAAACTTCGATCACTGCCGCCGACAGCCGGTTGCGGTGATCGATCCGTAATAATTACGAGACAACCCGTTCCAGGTAGGATGCGGATTCCACGTCGATTTTGACACGATCGCCTTCTTTGATAAAGGCCGGCACTTGCACTTCGGTGCCACATTCTAGCTGTGCTGTCTTGGTGACGTTGGTGGCAGTGTCGCCTTTGGCGGCAGGTTCTGTATAGGTCACAGTCATAATCACCTGTTGCGGAGGTGTGATGCTGATGAGCTGACCGTTGAAGAACAGCAGTTGCAGTTCGGAACCTTCCATCAGAAAACGCATGTCATCTTCAACTTGCGTGGCTGGCAGCGCATACTGTTCAAACGACTCAGAGTCCAGAAAGTAGTACGAATCACCGTCTCGATACGAATAAGTTCCGTCATTGCGGCTGACGTTGGCTTCTTCTAGGCTATCGCCGCTGCGAAAGGTTTTGTCCAGCATTCCGCCTTTGATCATGTTTCGCATTCTGCACTTATACAGTGCTTGGCCTTTGCCGGGTTTGACAAAGTTATATTCTACGATTTCATACGGCTCGTTGTTGACAAGGACTTTGCTGCCCTTCTTGTGCTTCTCAACGGGTAAGGCCATTGGTGGTGTTCTTTTCTTCTGATATTGTTGCGGTTGTTCGTCGAAGCAGCCGTTCTGCCAGTGAGCCTCTTTCCGGGGGCCTTCCACGAAGCATTGGTTTGGTCGTTTCAGGCCGCGAGAGTAACAAAATCCCGTCCCCGAGTGAATGCAGATGTCGGTTGTTCCCGACCCAAATCTTCCCAGCAGGCCCCGATTCGACACCCAAGTGCCGCCCGAAGGACCACTTTCCGTGCTTCCACCGACCGACAGCACCGAACAATCGTGGCAACGGCAGTTAGCAGAAGCCATTCGCTCACCCGCCGAATTACTGGCCGCCTTGGGACTAATTGACCAGCAGGACACGCCGTTTGGCACCGCAGATCAGGTGATTGACCAGTTCCCGATGTTGGTCCCCGCCAGTTTTCTGAAACGAATGCAGCCAGCAGATCCGCGTGACCCGCTGCTGCTGCAGGTGTTGCCAACCACGGCGGAACGTCAGCTGACCGCCGGTTTCGTCGCGGACCCCGTCGCCGACGAAGCCGCCCGAAAGGCCCCCGGACTGCTGCAAAAATATCATGGCCGAGCCCTAATGATTACCACGGGGGCTTGCGCTGTGCATTGTCGCTACTGTTTCCGTCGTGAATATCCGTATCAGGATGAACCACGCCGACTAGCCGACTGGCAGCCCGCTCTGGACGAAATCGCCGCCGACCAAACCGTGACGGAAGTCATCCTCAGCGGCGGAGATCCGCTGATACTAAACGACGATCGGCTGACTGCGTTGTGCCAACAGATCGCGGAAATTCCTCATGTGGATAGGATTCGCCTGCATACTCGACTGCCCATCGTGCTGCCGGCCCGAGTCACGCCACAACTTCTGGAGTTACTGACGTCGCTGCGTTGTCAGACCGTCATGGTGGTCCACGCGAATCACGGCAACGAAATTGCCGGCGATTGTCGCGACGCGTTGCAGGCCATCGTTCGAGCTGGCATTCCCGTGCTGAACCAAGCCGTGCTGCTGCGGCACATCAACGATCATGTCGATGCGTTAGAAACTCTGTGCCGTCGATTGGTCAACATCGGTGTCATGCCGTACTACCTGCATCAACTCGATCGCGTGCAAGGCGCAGCACATTTCGAAGCCGATCGAGCTCAGGGAATACAACTGCTGCAGGAACTGGCGACTCGACTGCCGGGATACGCCGTCCCGAAATTTGTGAAGGAAATTCCGGGCGAACCCAGCAAGACTCCGCTGTAAACACTCCGGCACAAGGTTTGTGTCACAACCGCGTGAGCTGCTGGAATTCGTCTTTGCTGGCTGCAAATCTATCTTCACGACAAGCAGTAAAATGCTCTCGGTTGTTTGACGTAGGGCAGATGTATCGCGAACATCTGCAGCACGCGCGATTTTCCTCGCCACATCCCGCCCCTTTGCCCACCGGAGTTCCGCCATGCCTGCTGCTCAAAATCCCCGCCCCAACGATTCTCCAATCTCTCGACGTGGTTTCGTAGCGGCGACAACCGCTGCATCTGCAGTCGCCGGCCTCGCGTCTCAGGCCACTGATGCTCAGGCGGCAAGCTCCGTGCAGGACAAAGTCGTGGTCGGCATCATGGGACTCAGTCGAGGAATGTCGCTGGCCAAAGTATTCGCCGCGCTGCCAAACGTGGAAGTCAAATATCTGTGCGAAACGGACAGCAATCGTTTGGCCGCGGCCCATAAGTCGTTGAGCGGCTTGGTGGACAATGACATTGTGACCACTGGGGATTTCCGCAACATACTGGACGATCCCGATGTCGACGCTCTGGTGTGTGCCGCCCCGAACCACTGGCATGCGCCCGCCGCGATCATGGCCTGCAATGCTGGCAAACATTGCTACGTCGAAAAGCCCTGCAGCCACAATCCGTGGGAAGGTGAGATGGTGGTCGCTGCGGCTCGAAAGCACAACCGCTGTGTTCAGATGGGAAGTCAGCGGCGCAGCGCCGGGAAGATCATGGAGGCGATCAACATGCTGCATGAAGGCAGAATCGGGCGTGTCTTTTACAGTCGTAGTTGGTACGCTAATTTGCGAGGCACAATCGGCACCGGCCAACCGACAGAAGTCCCGCCGCACATTGATTACGATTTGTGGCAAGGACCAGCACCACGGCAGCCGTATACATCCAACCGACTGCCGTATCACTGGCATTGGACGTGGGACTATGGAAACGGAGAATTGGGCAACAACGGAATCCATTCCATCGACCTGTCTCGCTGGGGACTGCAAGCCGACTATCCCACGCGTGTTGTGTCATCCGGGGGGCGATATCGTTTTGATGACGATCAGGAAACACCAGACACGCACATGGTTTCGTTTGAATTCGAAGACGACCGTCAGATTATCTGGGAATGCTTGAGTTGCAACCGAATGGGGATGGACGGCAGTTCGTTCGGCGTCAGCTTTCATGGCGAACAAGGCAGTCTGAAACTGGACAGCTGGGGCTACAGCGTGTTTGACGAAAAAGGCAAGCCGCAGGAAACCGCAGAAGGAACCCGCGCCGATGAAGATCACATTGCGAATTTCGTGGCCGCGATTCGTGCGGACGATCACACGCTGCTAAATGCCGAAATCGAAATCGGTCACAAAAGCACGCTGCTGTGCCATCTGGGAAATATCGCTCATCGCACCGGCGACACCCTAAACTGCGATCCCGCCAATGGTCATATCATCGACAATCCGGCAGCGGATCAACTCTGGAAGCGAGACTACGAACCCGGTTGGGAACCGAACGTTTGATCGCATTCGCCAATCGGAAGCGACGGCCTAAGAATCTCAGGAAAATGCGGCTGTTTCACTAACAAAGTTGCCTAGCGCAGGTTCGCACGTAACAACAAGACAGCAGACGTTATTCCGCGTGTTTAACCCGCAGGGCGACACATTCTTTGCCGGTGGCGTGAGCCACCGGAACCCCGAAAACAGAGGCTCAGAAGCTCAGAAGCTCAGAGGCCGACACAAGCCTGTCAGGGCCAGCGCATTTGTGTCGCTCGCCGGGCTGAATGTTTGGCATTCGCTCCGGTGGCTGACGCCACCGGCAAGGGATGTGCTGGCCTCCGGCCTAAATCGCAGATTCCCGCAGGCCACGAAACCAAACTCGTACATACCAAGCCCCACTGCAATGCGACCTCTTAACACCCTCGGGCTGTCATCTAAACGACTGATTGATCAAACCCTAAACCTGACTTCTCGCAAAGCACCAGAACCTCCCGCTTCCAACGCACGACTCACCTAATCCAAAGTACGAATATATGAAGTTTCTCGTTTCATTCGCCTTCCTCTTCGCCACTGCGGCTTGCCTGCCGCAGTTCAGCTGTGGTGCTGAGTCGCCAACAGCATCGACCATCGGTCCAGGCTTCGTCAAAGACAAGCCAGCGGACGGTCGGTGGGTGGAAATTGAAGGCGGTTTTATGGTGCCCTACGAAGTGAAATTCCCGGAAAGCGAACAGTCGTTCTGGATGGAACCCATCCCCGGCGGTGAGTTTGTGATGGGAAGTCCGGCCGACGAAGCAGGGCGGGAATCGATCGAGGGACCGCAACGCAAAGTGGCCGTCGATCCGTTTTGGATGGCACGCTGCGAAGTCACATGGTCTGAATACAAACAGTTCATGTCTTTGTATCACGCCTTCAAAAAGTTCGAGCAGCAGGGACTGCGAAAGATCACTGCAGAAAACGAAGTCGACGCCATCACAGCTCCAACTGTGTTGTATGAGGCGGAGTTTACGTTTGAATACGGTGAGGAACCAGAACAGGCTGCCGTGACGATTACGCAGTATTCTGCCAAACAGTTTTCGAAGTGGCTATCACGCATCACGGGATCTCAGTTTCGCCTGCCGACAGAAGCCGAATGGGAATACGCCTGCCGAGCGGGCACAACAACCGCCTATCATTTTGGTGACGACGCCACTCAACTGGGTGACTACGCTTGGTTTGCTGGCAACACAGAAGAAGAAGGCCAGCGGCATGTGGGCCAGAAGAAGCCGAATCCGTGGGGGCTGCACGACATGTACGGTAACGTGGCTGAATGGGTGCTGGATTCTTACGAAACGTATCAGGAAAGTGACAAGGTTCCCAATGCCGCCAAGGACTGGGTGCGGACCTTCAACCTAGATCCGCGTGCATTGCGAGGAGGCAGTTGGGAATTTGAAGCCGCACAATGCCGCAGTGCCGCTCGACTGGCGTCTGATTCTGTGGCGTGGCGCGAGTACGATCCGAATCTACCCAAGAGCCCGTGGTGGTTTACGACCGACCCCGCGCGAGGCGTCGGGTTCCGTTTGATTCGCCCGCTGCAAGAACTGCCTCGGGAACAAATGGAAGAATTCTGGAAGATCGACAACGAAGACACTCAGTACGATGTCGACGATCGCGTGTCCGAAGGCCGCGGCGTGCGAGGCATCGTGGACAAAGATCTTCCCAAGGCGGTCAAAGCCCTCGACGAGTAACGACGGCTTACCCGTCGAACGTAGCGAATTCAACCACTCGCTCGGCATCGCAGCGGTCGAAGACAAGCTCGTTCAACCAGCGGTGGTCATGATCCTTGGCGCAACTCGTGCCACAACTCCATCTAACCAACTCGTTCCCAAACTGCACTTTGGAAACGCCGATTTCAGAAGCTCCAGCTTCGAAGCGGCCCGCTACGCTGTAGTAAAGCCGTTCTCCACAAACGGCCCGCATAACAGCGACGATCAGCGCGTGCAAAGCAGAGCTTTGCGGAGGATAGCCGTTCCCAAGCAGGAGCTTGGGATCGAAGAGCCAATGTCCACACCGTTATCTTTCGGTTGTGTTTTCAGCGATGCAAAGCCTGCACAGCGGCGGCAAGAGGCCGCCGATACGACAGCATTTAACGGCCCTGACCAGCGTCGGCGTAGCGAGCCGGGGTGCTGACGAATTTCTTCATGTTGTCGGGGCTGCTGGTGAACCACAGCTTGTCGCGAAACATGGCCGCGTACTCAAGGCGGCCTTCAGTCAGTTGCCCAGTTTCGGCGAGCGTCACTGGACAGGCGCCGTCTTTCATTGGCCAGTACAGAGCTGGTTGGTCCTGAAATTTCTGCAGCATCTGCTGGCTACTGAAATGCAACGTCTTGCCGCGATACTTCATCGCAAACGCAGGCATGCCGTTGATCAATGTTCGGGTTTCGCTGACGCCTAGTAAACAGAGTCCGCCGAAAGCCGGTTTCTCAAACGCAGCCGTCGGCGGCTGCTCGGATACAGCAAACGGGTTGGCGTTGGCGTTGGGGGCAGTGGAGTGAGCCGAGACCGTGCGCGTGGGAGCGTTTGAAGCTGCTGCCGTTACTGCGGCCACCTGCGGCATCTGTGGTACCTGAGTTGGGTTTTGAGCCAGAGTTGCCTGCAGCATCGGCAACAGTTTCTCTTCTGTTTGGTAGCCAGTGATTCGTTTTAGGATGACCATGTCTGGCGAAACAATCATGATTGCGGGCAAGCCGCTAATTTTTAGATGCTTCACAAGTGCCTGATACTTATCCGCATCGACCAGCACGGGCACAAATTGTTCGTTCACCAAACCAGCGACGGCGGGGCGTTCAAAGGTCTCACGTTCCATTTTTTTGCAATAGCCGCACCAGTCGGCTGTGAACTTCAGCAACACCAGCTTGCCAGATTCGTTGGCCGTTTTCAGTGCCGGCTCAACATCCGTCAGCCAATTCACGTGAGCGGCCTGGCTGGCTGTCGTTGTCAGCACGACAAGCAATAGTGCGGCACAACGGAAAACTGAAGAAATTTGAGACATAACGAGTTTGCTTCGTCCATGAAGAACTTGTTCAGCTGACGTAGACAGCTGACCGAGTTTCCTCGACTGAAAACCTAGCGTGACGGGCCGAATGAGGCACGCCGAATTGGGCACGCCGCGACGACGTCCTCTTGAGAATCAGATCGGCGACTGAGTTTAACGGCTGTGAGGATTTGGACGTATTTTCCGAGACTGATCTGCTGCTGCGTGCGACTGCTCACTTAGGTCCGTGGGCGGTTCGGCAAAATCTACTCGTGAACGGCGAACTTCGGCAATACTAATCCGGCCGCGTGCAAGTCGCGGATTCGTCCTCAAGATCCCGAAATTTCGGCAAAATCCGGCCCATGATGGCCGGAACACAGTGATCCACCTTTGGTGAACTGGTCAGATCGTCGGCCTTCCGTCACACTGTTGCCGACGACGCCTTGAACGCGGTGCTCAATTTTTCGGATCTGATTTTTTCTCGCAGGCTCAGTGATCGATGCGACATCTGGTACAAATCCCGCTGTTGCTGCTGGCCATGCTGCTGTCTGGGGCGGTTGGTCTGTACGTGTTGACGGAACAGTCGCTGCTACGATGTTTTTATCAAGCGTTTATCCTGCTCGCGACGGTCGGTTCGCAGGAGCCTGAGCCGATTACTGACGGCACGATGATATTCGTAATCGTGTACCTCGCTTGTGGGCTCGGCATCTTCGCTTACAGCGCTTTCCAATTTGGGCAGATTCTAGTCAACGCCAATTTTCACGCGGTTCTGGAGCGACGACGGATGGAACGAGAAATCAGTAAGCTGCAAAATCACTTTTTGATCTGCGGCTACGGAAAAATGGGACAGGAACTCGCCAGTTACCTCGCGGAACGCCATCAGCCCTTCGTAATTATTGACGAACAGAAGGATGTCTTCACGGCGGCCATGCGAGAATCAGGCTGGTTATTCACCGTGGGCGACGCGACTCAGGATGAAGTGCTGCGAAGTGCCGGCATCGAATGCGCGCGAGCTCTGACAACGGTGCTGCCAACCGACGCGGATAACCTGTACGTAGTGTTGTCCGCGCGATTGCTGTCGGCGGATCTACAGATCGTGGCCCGCGCGGGCGACGATCGGGCGACTCAGAAAATGATGCAAGCCGGTGCCACCCGCGTGATCAATCCGTTGTCATCGGGAGCCATCCGGATGGCCAGGTTTATGTTATCGCCCAGTATCGAAAACTTTGTGGAAGTTGCCGAAAGCGAAGGCGTTGACTGGGAAATTGCAGACGTCCATGTGCCAGACGATTCCCCGATGGTCAATCAAAAACTCAAGGACACCAGCATTCGTGATGCCGGAATTATGTTGCTGGGAGTGCGTCGCGACACCGGAGAAAAATTCTTTCCACCGCCCGGCGAACTCATCATCAACGCGGGCGATAATCTGTTTGCATTCGGCAGCTCAGACAATCTCAGTCACCTGACCGCGTTGATCGAAAAAAAACCATAGCGGCGTTAGCGTAGAAATCCATGCCGCACAACGCCCCTATTCTTGATCGCTCGTTCGCCAACAAGACTGCTCCGGGAACGACGTGAACTGTGATTTAGTCACGCATGGGACGACAGACATTGCTCGGGACTGACCTTCTGTCGGCCATCCTGGCCTTTCTGGCATGGCTCAGAGACTTCCGTCGGCTAACGGCCGTCACTGGCGACGTTTCCGAATAGCGTGTCGCGGCTAATGTCCTGCCGCAATAGTTCCGCACGCCCCAAAAACTGCTGCTTTTCTGCGGCGCGTTGTAGACGCACCAAAGGCTTCGTCAAGTCTGCATCGGCTTCGCCCGTGCCGTCTGCTTCGCGTTGAATGGCGTTCGACAACCAGTGCCCAAAGCGTTTTAGAAGCGGGTCTTCCGCGGACACGAACGCCTGGGCCGAACCGGGGTTTCCTTGGCGAGCACACCGACCGATCAACTGGCGATCCATACGTCCCGACAATTGACACTCCGCCACAATCACGTGCAGGCCACCAACTTTTAGCACATCAGCGGGGACAGAAATATCCGTTCCGCGACCAGCCAAGTTGGTTGAAATTGTGATGGCCGACCGTTGCCCGGCCTGAGCCACAATTTCTGCTTCTTCAGCAGTTTGCAGGCCATTTAGCATTTCGTAACGCAGTCCCACGGTGTCCAGCCGTGCAGCAATCGCTTCGCTGTCGGTGATGGACTGCGTACCAACCAGCACAGGTTGTTGATTAGCGTGACGCTTCAGAATTTCTGCCACCACGGCGGCATGCTTATCAGCCAAAGATGCAAAAAAACGCGTAGGTAAGATCGTTCTTTGTGAAGGAACACGCAATGCAATTTCGACGACCCGGCTGCGATACACGTGTTCAAATTCCGATTCGCAACCTGTGGCCGTACCTGTCATGCCGCACAGATTCGGATACAGACGAAAAAATCGTTGACGCGTAATCTTGGCGAGTGATTCTTTTTCAGGCGTGACCGTCAACCCTTCGCGCATTTCGATCGCCTGATGCAATCCATCCTGCCACGATCGGTCGTCGAAAATCCGCCCCGTGGTTTCGTCCACAATCCGAACCTCATCCTGAACGACGACGAAATGTACGTTTCGAAGAAACACAAATTTGGCTCGCAACGCTTGCTCAACGTAGGCCGTCCACGGACGTTCCAGCACACTGGCCGGCACATCGATGTCATCCGCGTAGCAGCGATTCAATCCGTCGGGTGTTAGCCTGACAGTTGCAGTTGCGACGTCCAGCGTGAAATGTTCGTTCTCAATCAGCACCTCCACCACAGCCATGGCCGTTGCGTGAGCACGCAGGTCGGGGGCTTGTCCGGGCGTCGCCATGCTGAGCACTAACGGTGACCCGGCATCGTCGATTAACACGCTGTCGGCTTCATCCACAATGGCATGCGCGAGGCCACGTTGCATGGTGCTTCTTTGTCCCGGTCCCTTGGAAAACAAGTCCTGCAGCAGTTGTGTTCCCAGCACTGCTGCGGCTTCTTGCCTGAGCGTCAGTTGATCGCGCAGATAGTCGAATCCGAATTCGTGTCCGGTTCCATAGGTCACGTCGCAGTCATAGGCCCGTCGCTTAGCGTATGTTTCTCCCTGTTCCGGGGTTAAGCCGACACTCATCCCGAGTTCGCTGAGCACCTTTCCGGCGGTTTCACAATCACGTTCAGCAAGATAACTATTGGGCGTCATCACGTGTACGCCGCGTCCAGCCAAAGCCAAATGGGCGGCTGTCGCGATGGCGGCAAACGTCTTGCCTTCTCCGGTTTGCATCTGAACAATTCGCCCCATGGCCAGCTGTATCACCGCCACAAGTTGAACATCGTACAAAGCAACTGACAGTGATCGCCGGAGTGCTTCCACCGCCAGTGACACACCGCCCACCAGCACATCTGCAGATGCCAGTGAGGCTCCGGTGGCGATTTCACTGCGAATGCTGTTGGTTTCCGCCTGCAACTGCGCGGAATCACAGGTTGCTAAAGAAACCGATAGATCGCGGATATGCGGAATCAATGAATGCGGTTCGATGGGGGGCGTTGTTTGGCGAGCCCACCATTTTCGCTTCACGTTTGGTTCGGATAATCGCCCTGCCATACCGCACCACGCAGACTTCTGTGCTGGTCAGCCGCTGAGTGTGACCATCGATCAAAGAACAATCACTGCTACTGCTGTTGCTTCGAGTGGCCACTGACCGGCACAGTCCGCGACTGCGACGCATTCTTGACTTCTGGCCGCTTCCACGTCGTGGTGTAACCTGCCACCGGCGGACCGCCCAACTGATGGCCGACCACGCGAATGTTTTTGTTCGACGAACCTGATCGTCCACCGCTCGGGCTCATCTGTGTCGGTTCAGCAATGCTGCTGGTTGCACCGTTGGCTTTCGTCCGTGACGATGAGGCCTGCAATCGGTCACTCATGTAAGTCTGCTGGTCCTGTTCGACATCCGGACGCGCGTTGCGCGACTTTAGCAGCACGCCCATTTCTTCTTTGAGCCGGACGAGTGCGACGGCGTGATCGACCTGAGCCTGAACGAAGGATGATTCTTCATCTGCCAGACGTTCGAATGAATCCAACAGGTCTTCCAGCAACAGAGTGGCCGAATCTTCTGAAGCTGGCAGCACCGTAAATCGGTCTGCGAGATACCGAGATTCTTGATCGGCTGCCATCATCGAATGATATCGACTGACGATTTCTGAATACGCCGTGGCGACTTCGCGGCGGGCCACTTCTGTATCGGTCAATGATTTTTCAACAGTCGCACGGAACGCGTTCATCGAACGTTTGAGTTCCCACTGTCTTTGTTCTAGTTTGGCGATCGCGGCTCGGTTTTCCAGCGGAATTTCCAACTCGAATCCCACCGTATAGCCCGGCCGATTGTCTGTAAACTGCCCCTGCAAAGCGCGACCGACGTCGGAGTTGCCGGAGAGATCTGAGACGTACGATTCGACCAGAAAATCAAGGCGCGGCAGAAGCTCTTTTTTACTGACGCCCAGTCGCACCGTGGATGCCCGCATTTTGCGAATGGCTTCCGAAATGTCCGGACGATTTGCCAGCGCTGTTTGCAGCACGCTTTGCAGATCGGCATTTTCCGTCACCATGTTCGGGGCTTCCAGCGGAAGAACTTCGATCGGCCCACCCGTCAGCATGGCTGGTGAATTGACCAGCAATCGCAGTTGCGACTCCGCATCTTCCACTCGGGCTAGGGTGCGCTGAATGCGAGTTTGGGCTCGAGCCACCGCAGCACGCGACCGTAGGATCTGCCGCGGAATGGTGTCGACTTCGCTGCGGCCTTCCAGCCGGATCAGCACGTCATTGGCAGAGGACAGCAACTTTTGTCGCTGAAAAAACTCCGCTCGCGCACGATACAAAGCCCAGTAAGCTTCCGTGACTTCAATCAAGTGCTCCTGCAAAGCCGCCACAACTTCGTCTTCTGAAGAATTGGCCGCGATGCTGGCCAGAATAATTTCGCTGCGGTTGTAAGCTTCGCCAGCTCCATCCAGCAGCGGCTGACGATAACTGACCTCAAGCCGCGAAGTCCCCTGATTGTTGGGAATAAAGAAGCTGGATGTTTGATTCTCGTGGCCGATGTTTTGAGCCACCTGAAATTCGCCGCCGTTCAGATTCTTACGCCGAACACCGCCCGATCCACGGAATTTGCGAGTCAACAGGCGGTCTTCGCCAGTCGCAGTGGTCAGCGTATTTCCCACCGGATCGTTCAGGTCGTCGTACGTCGTTTCTAAAAACGCGGTCCAGTCGAACTTCGCGGCTTCCTGAGTGATGACTCGGTACTGCACTTCCGGCTCAGCCTTGATCGCGTTGACCTGTGGCGAATACAGCAAGGCATCCTGCAACAAATTCCCGACATCAACAGGGATCGAAGCCCCGCCGGGGCCAGTGCTTTGTCGAACGTCGTCATCCCACCACGGCGAGAAGCCTGGGGGCAAAGGCGGCAGATTTCTTATGGCCGCAATAATACTGCCAGAATCCGCCACACTGGCACGTTGTTCGTACGGCGACATCCACGCTGGAGCATCGCTTTCTCCGGTGGCCCGGTAGCCGGACAGGCCAGGAAAACTTCCTTGCCCAGAATGCGCTCCAGCAGCGAACGCAGGCGACTGCTGTTCCATCGGCGGCAGCAGTTCCGGAAAACTATGGCCGCCTTGATTTGGCAGTACAACGGATGGCGGAATCTGTCTGTCTTGCGGTTGTTGCTGATCGATGGGTGCGTTAAACGGCGCAGGATGCTGTGGAAAACTGGGCGGCGGCTGATCAAGTTGACCTTCGGTTTCATACGTCTGCATGGGAATTCCAAGCGACTGGTCTGGAGAACCGTGGCTGTGTGTGGGAGTGTTCTGATTCTGTTGCGGCACTGGCGTTACGCGAGTCGGCGGAACGCCGTTCGGTGGCCGATCTGAGAACCCGGGAATGACGAGCGGTAGCGCCTTGTCCTGAGTCGCGTTATCCTGAGTCTGCGTTCTCCAACCCTGCTGCGCTGGTTGTTGTGCGGGCGGCATGGGGTCTGGCACTGGAATCGGTTTCGCTAGATTCGCGCCCGCAGCGTTGCCACGATTCTGTGGCGCAAAACTTGGAATCGCAAGACCTAGTGACTGCTGCGTTCCGTTGTTGACAGCAGGCGGACTTTCGCCAGTGGAAGGAAATGTATTTTTTGAGTCAGCTGGCGCTGCGTCGTTTTGCCCCATCGAACGCAAGAAGTCCTCTTCCATCGCACGATTGGCTTCCTGCAACGAATGGTTCGGCACGGCACCCCACAAACCCGCTGGAGATTTCACTTCCTGACCCCGAGGCTGCACGGCGTTCTGGTTTCTTGTGGCAACACTGCCGGCATTCGCAGGAGAAGCCGGGTGTGGAACACTCCAGCCGTCAATGTTTCGATCGAACTCCTGCCGCTGCGGAGCAATGGATTCGGATGTATGCTGGTCAGCATTCGCTTCGTTATCACCTGCGCCCGCTGGTGTCAGTCGTTGATCGACCGGCGGTTCTGCTTCGTTTCCATTATTGGCTGGTGGCGAAAAAATTTTGGATCTGTTCGGCAACACAGAAGTCGCTTGGTTGGGCGGAGCCATTGGTTGATCGTTGAACGGATGCCGTTGTATCTCTGGCTGCGGTCGAACTTGCATCGGTCCCCCCACAGGCTGAGGCAACAATAGCAATCCGTTCGGCGCAGGATTGTCGTTCAGCGAAAGGTGGCCTGATTGCCGTGACTCCGTGCGACGTGTTGGAGAAAACGGCAGTGGTTCTGGCGTGCTCCCCGAATTCGGTACCAGTTAGAATGAGAGTCTTCAGAGCCCAATTCCGGGCGAGGAGATTTTGATGAGTAATTCGAAGCGAAAACGTCGCAGTCCTGAGCAAGTCGTGAAAGCCCTAGCGGAAGGTGAGT
>JBDNHJ010000270.1:0-5956 GCA_041688835.1 Fuerstiella sp. | reverse complement strand
CTTATTCGGCAGGACTTTTTGACAACCTGTAACTTCAGGAAGACACTTTCGTTATACAATTTCAACTTCAACGCACTTTGCTTCATTCAATCGCAAAGACAAACGGTAACCTCGTACTGCAAACTCCAGTGGGTCACCTAGTGGCGCTTTACCCAGTAATTGAATCTGCTCGCCATCAATTAAGCCCATCTCCATCAATCGCATGGAAATGGCATCTTCACCAATAATTTGAGTAATCCGAGCAGTCTGGCCTTTAACAATCTCGTTTAGCGTCATCACTCTAAATCTCAGCACCAAAATACTGTTTAAACCTGCGTTTTGTTGATCTGTATGAACGACATATCATCACTGTCTCAATATAAGGACATTGAGACTCAGTTTCAATGTCCCACTGGGCAATTATTCCGTGAACACTTGAGGTAGCCTGCCTCATCAGCATCTGCTGTTAAATCAGGATGCCATTATGGAAGTGATCTATTTCATTGACCTGTAATAATAAAATGCAGCGCCCGGTTCTGAATGACCGAAGAAAGACGAAGCTCTTAATGACCAGCGGTTTCTAATGTGTACCTAATAATTGTGTACAGAATAATTTATTAGTTTTCATTCCTATTTAAAGACTTATACAAATTACATATTTGGTTGTGTTTCTTTTTTGGAATTTCATTGAATGGTCCCTATAACCGAGATTTCCCATATGGATCAGTCTGGATCGGTTCCAGGCTCAACCCATATGGGAAATCCCGGGTAGTGAAAGCAAATCTTCACGACATTGACCGGATATGGTTAAACTTCATGAACCGTCTATTGCTGCACTGCAGGTAGAAAATTTCTACAGGAATACTTGAATGGCACGTCTGACACAGGCCGATTTATCAGATCTCAACGAATCATTTGAAGAACGAACGCCCTCGGAACTAATTCACTGGGCCCAGGAAATGTTTGGAACGCGCCTGGCGGCGTTATCTTCAATGCAGAGAGCAGGCTGCGTGGTTGGCCATATGATGAGTCAGATGAAAGTCGATATCCCCATTCTGTTTGTTGATACCGGTGTGTTATACCAGGAAACATTGGATACACGGGATCGGTTGATTAAAGAATACGGATTGAACATTGTTACTTTAGAGCCTGCAAAGACAATGTCGGAACAGACAGAAGAATTGGGAGTATTGTATCTGTCAGTAGAAGGTCAGGAAACGTGCTGTGATTTGCGTAAGACACAGCCTTTGTTACAAGTTGCTGATCAGTATGATGCTCTGATTGGTAGCCTGTGGAGAGCCGATGGTGGGCAACGTGCTAACGTGCCTATACTGGCGATTGACCCGGCGATGAACTCTCTGCGTGTGAATATTCTGGCGAGTTTATCCAAGGAAGAGTTTCAAGATTATCTCAAAGACAATCAGGTCATCACAAACCCACTGCATGAGCAGGGGTTTCCTACGATCGGCTGTAATCGATGTACAACTCCTGTGATGGAAAGCGAACCCAATCGTGCTGGACGTTGGCGGCACTTAGGTCCCTGGTCACAGTATTGTGGAATCAATCCGACGGATGTTTCCGGAAAACAGTCGCCTGCCATCGATTTATCACAGGATCTGGTGGATCGGATTCTGGGACGCGAAACAGACTTTATGATTTAGTCGAGTTCACTTATTCTGTGATTCCCTGCGTCAACTCTTGATGTAGCTTCCTGGAAGAACTGGCCCAGGCGGGGATAAATCCCGCAGCGCGGCTCTTCTGAAAGAACTGTGCTCGATTTGCTTTGGTGTCTGCATATCCCAGAGTGAAGACCGAAGTGAATCCATTTTTATGGATCTGAATCATTTCTCGCTCTTTTCCTTCAATCCACTCACCTGAATGAGCGTAAGCCGTTTCCCACAGCAAACCGTCCGGGTTATGCGGATTAATAGTACCGGACACCAGTCACAATTAATACTCTGATAGCTAAAAATAAGGATAGCGGGCCACCACTGAAGGTGGCCCGCTATCCATTGTCATTTCTGTTTGCGCTTCTCAAATATGTATGTCTGTTTCAATCTTCATTTTACGTTTATTTCACCAGCTAGAAGATTGAGTGTGGTATCAAAGTCAACAGGAATACCTCGCAGCCAACGGGTCAATTGATGAATCATGATTCCGGCAGCGATACTGGCTGCATAGATTGTGCTACGGGACGTACAGCTACCAGTTTGAGCCTCAGCCTGTGGGAACAAAGTTTCTGAATACCGACTGAAGTCGTTTGCAGATGAAACTGCCAGGACGCGAATGATTTCGCCCAGCATCCTGCCATCCGTCCAAAATTCACATTTGCTGCTGACTGACCGCCAGATTGCAGCCCGTGCGGAAATGGAATCAACGCAGCAGAAAACGACGTCACCGATGGGTATCGTTTTACGATAGCGGTCGCAGTGAGTCATCACCTGGATCGAATCGTCAAGCCGATGAATGGCATTCGCTGTCGCTTCCACTTTAGACTGTCCCAGATCCTGTGCCCAATACCCTTGAGTCGTGATATTGGTAGATTCCACAGTATCAAAATCAATCAACTGGATCTGTGGTGTCCCAATGGCCGCTAGCTGTAGTGCGACCTGACGACCAATGGCTCCTACACCAATGACGGTTGCCGTCACCTGGGAAAGCCGTTCTGCCGGAATCAGGTCGCTCTGTCTATGGAAACGATCCGGTGAAACTTTTAGTGTATTCAAATTTGTTCTCCTTTCAATTCGTTTTCAGCAAAAAGCCAGTCCGCTTCCAAATCCAAGTCTGTGGCCAGATTAAAATTAGACTGGACCAGACGACTTTTGTGTTGCGGATGCACGTGGTCTAAATACTCATCCTCCCAAAGCTCTGGATCACATCCCGCAAATGTTTGAGAATAATCCCGTTTCACTGGGATCTCGAACTCAGCCTTAGGCCCCACATTAAACCTTAGACGCGCATATGTTTGACCTGTCCGGGCCAGAATAAACATCACGGCCCAGTCAGATCGACCAAAGACTCGATCAAAGGTTTCTTCATCAGTCGGACTGGGTAACGGACAATCGCCGGGATGTGTATGAATCCAGATCCGACCAAACTGTTCAGGACGGAGGCCTGCATCTACCTGATCGTCAAAGAAATTCGCAACCGCCTCATCGTCGAAAGCCACATGGGCTAACGAGCAAGTTTGCTCCACAAGCTGCAGGTCCTGCACCAGAAGTAAGTCGTCCTGCGAAGTAATCCCGAAGCCACCGACTTCGGTGTTTCCATAATCACGCAGGTATAACAGTTTCGCCCAGGCAGTCGGGCTGAACCGCAGTTGTGGGAACCGGGTTTGCTGCTGAGATATGGGTTTCCGGTAATTCTTCCTCCTTTTCTTCGAGTTCTTCTTCATCACAATTAGAGCACCTTTCATTTTCTAGTAAACAACGTTGGCAACAGTCGGCGTTACATTGAACGCACTGTTGCAGACAGGACGAACAGCAGTCGCCATGACAGGTATCACAGCGCGACAAACACTCATGGCAATAAGGACAATCACAGTCTGAACAATCCTTGGCACACTCCGTGCAGAGTGTGATCTCACAGTTTTCACAGCGTGTCTTTTCATTGGCTGCGACCACAACGGCGCACTCGGTACATTCAACGCTGTCCCAATCACTGAGCGCCACATAAGGGCTGTCGGGGTTATAAGTCCGTAACAGGCTGGCCACCATCGTGAAAAAATCAAACAGACGTCCTTGTTCCAGTGACCGGTGTATTACCATCTGTCCCTCTCCTTCACAGACGACTTCCGACTGAACGTGCGGATGTGTGACACTGTCATTGGTAATTGCCGGATTGGGTTCTCTGGCGATCACCCGGTAATGGAGTGATCCATCAGTGTTCTGGTTTCCATAGTCAAGGCAAATCTCAAAGGGGCCCAGGTAGACGCCTTCCAGTTCAATCGGTTCAGTGATGACTGAGATGCTTTGTGCACGTAGATCCAACTTCACTTCACCAAATTCTTCCTCTAAAGCCAGCAGTTCTGCATAGAGTTCCCCAACAGAGGAAATTTGCTGCTGAGGTGAATCCGACATCAATTCACTATGCAGCGTTGTCAGTTGTTGAATTAACTGGGCGACACCTGTTTTCAGTTCTCGTTCCAGCTTTAAGACAGCCAATTCCAAACCTCTGCGTTGTGCCTGCTGACGTTTTCGAATCAGTCGATCGCAGTGCCACCAGTCTTCGAAAGGCAGTTTTAATTGTGACTGAGGTTCTTCTGATACCAGGCGGTGCTGAATGCGACTGGCAGCCCGCCAGAATTGTTTTCGTGGATGTTTCATTGTCTCCTCTTTCAAAAATAAAAAATCCAGAACAGGCTGTCGGTTACAAAATCCCGACAGCCTGTGGAAATACAAAAGCTAGGACCGTGCCCCCTCAATCTTCGTGGGCGTGATCGAAATTCGGTCCCCGTCCTGTAACCGCTGGTTTGGGGGACAGGGCTGGCGATTCACGCGAATCAGATAATCGCGTGCTTTAGCATCCCCCATTTTCTGTTCGAAGAGTTGTGCCACCGTCGTTTCTGCGGGGACCTCGATATAATCAGCGAAACCACCGCCATCGTTGTTGATCAATAAAAGTTTCATAAAAGTACTTTCCGTTCCTGTTTGAATTTAGTTAAAAAAATACATTGCTTGTTTATGTGACAGTCTGTCGTTTGCGACGTCGTTTCCTGCGGCGTGTATTCACTTTCACACCACGTCGTCCTTTTAAGCGACCGGCGTGTATCGTTTGCCGCAGTACAGACTGCGCGTTCGATCGTGCACTAAGGTCACAGGAAATTGTTTGACAGCATTCGCACGGTTGAAGATCAGGCCACCACCGGTTCATGCTGCGCCCCTTGTCGTAAAAAATTCAGTCGATTGGTTTCCAGCTCATCCCAGTCGATCACAAAGGGCCCTGATTCTTCTGCAGCCGGATCAATGAGCTCATCGGGCTCTGCCAGTAAAAACCCCAGACGCTTCACCGTCGACATGCTTTCGCCGGTTGCCAGGGCAACGGCCCGATTTAAGTCTGCTTGTTTCATCAGTCGTCTCCTTGAAAATGTAAGTGTTCAAACAAAAAAGCCCCGGTCCTGCAGGCAACAAACCTGCAAGACCGGGGCAAACCAGTCGTTAATTAAGTAGTCAGTTCTCAGGGATTGATGTCTGTCGGCAACCAATGCTGCTCCAGCCAGTCCGTTTCTGATTTCAGGGCAGCACTCCGCTGCGCAAATGGTCCCAACTGCGGTCCGTCTACGGGGGACAGATCCACGTTCCACTGACCGGCTGCATTCGGTTCGACATAAGAGCCACGTGAGATGGCCAGTCGACCGATGGTTGCCAGGTCAATGGCTTCTGAGTAAACGCAGTGCACTATCCCCTGTGGTGAGATCATGAGTTTCATGTTGATCCCCTTACTTGGGAGTTCGGATAATCTGTCGCCGCGGACGATCGATTAAGAGACCATCCAGGGCTGCCTGGACTCCAGACAACTCTGAAGCGACCTGCTGACGGAGTTCACCGCGTTTACGTAATTCCTGGGGTTGGACACCTTGTACAATTCCCTGACACTGGGCTACCAGAACATCCAGCTGCTCATTGGAACGCACATTCAGGGAGCGAAAGCGTTCGAAGAACTCGTGCAGGTTTCCGATGGCGGAATCGCGAAAGACTTTGGGGCGGCCATCTGCCTGACCACTGAGACGGTCCGTCAGATGCGACACCAGCTGTGACAGTTCTCCCAGAAAGGCGTCTTCTGCCAGCCTGACCGCTTCTTCAAACCGCGACTGCACCCGCTGGCACTCCTGCTCATACAGTTCCGGGTTGAGCTGTCTCAGGTAATCCGGCGGTTCGACACTGGGAAAGTCCCAGGTCATCTCGAACAGACCAGTCAGAGTCATGGGATAATCATCGTCGTTGAAGAGACTCCCCAGTCGTTCTTCGGCCACAGATTT
>JBDNHJ010000269.1:0-16924 GCA_041688835.1 Fuerstiella sp. | reverse complement strand
CCACCTTCGGGCGTGACAACCAGTCGTCCTCAGGCTAAACTGGCCACCAGACAGGAATCCATGACGTCATTGATTCCGCAAGGGAAAGCGGTCAACATCTAACCGCCGCCCCCCGCACACGAAGCGGAAAAGTGCAACACTCGATCTATACGGCGGCTTCCTGCCGCCTCATAGATCGCAATTCGTTATGCAGCAATGTCAGACGGGCACGAACTCACGGGCGATCTCGATGCAATCTGATAACCCACTGCGACAATCTGATATACCATCCTCTCCGTACGCACCCCCTTCCGAGATTCGTTCAAATAGCGCTGCCCAATCTGACGGGAACCCGGCGTCTCCGTTTCACACCAAAGTACGTATTGTGTGGGCTGTCCTGTGTGGCGTGAGTATCGCCATCCTTCTCCTTTATCGTTCTGCCCCTGGCCATGGTCCGGATATGGTCGGCAAGGAAATGACAGCGTTCCTTGCGCCACTTCTGCTCGCGTTTTTTGTCTCTGTTGTCTATCTCTTGGCTCCGATCGCTGATGGCCATTCCCGCGGCAAGCTTTTTCTTTACACAATACTATTGGCTGTCACTGAACTGGTCCTTTACGGTACTGTTCTGACGCCATGACCAGTGTCTAACCAGGGCTGCATAACAAATGAGAGTTTGACTTCGCGTTGTCGGTAGAACAGTGGTGGATTGTTGAGAACGCGTTGCTGGTCGGTTGATGTTGTGGGCACGTTTGTCGAGCCGAAGCTCAAACTCGCTGTTCAAGGAGCCCGATTGACGTTCAGGCGGGCTCCATTTTTTGTTGCTTGGGCCGCTTTTTCCAACACCGCGCAGCGTTCAGAAACTCGAACGCCTGTGTTGCGTTTCGAGTTCCTGATCGATCAAGCAAGTTTCGCGACTAACAAGCGACTCACCCGGAATCCCGCGTCGTAGGGCAGCCTTTCGCCTAGCAACCGCCCGGCGGTGTCGAGTCGCGGTGCCGATCCGATGCTGCGTGCGGGGACGCATTAGCCTTGAATCGTTTCACCCGTGGTCGCAGACCACGCCGGAAAACCTAGTCTGCGACTACGGGTTAAACATCAAGAATGTCTCAGTTTGCCGCGCGTACAGTATCGTTGTTTAACCACGGCTGCGAACGCTGTCGAGATGATGGCAGGCGGGAGCCTGCCCTACATTGGCTCACGTCGGTCGGTAGTTTCGACGGCCCGGCGGAACCTCGCGGCCACAGCCGGGACTGTGACGCTTGACGTCGCAATGGTCAAGACGCGCTGACGTCACAGTCAGATCGCCACTTGCTGCCGATCCTGCGCCCGCTTCGCCTGACGGCGAACCGACGGCACTTACTTCAGCCTTTCCGGCTCGGACTGTCCGCAGTGGTACAGCTTCCGAGAGCGTCCGGGATGAGTTCATGCCATAACAACATCAGCCACACGTTCTTCGCTCGCTGGACGCAGTCGAAGTCTTTGCAGCTGCGCGGCCGTGATGTCGCGTGTGTCTTTCAGGCGGTGTTCCGTTCCGGACAAATGATTGCCGTCAAGATACTGACTTTCATGCCCGGCGATGCCGTGCCGTGGCAGGCCCCCGAGCGTTTGTCGAACCTCGACAACGTGCTGATAAGAATGCTGCACAAGCGCCTGCGACCAACCGGGGTCCAAGTGTTCGAGTTTTCCAGACTTGGCCTGCATGGAAACTCCAAGGCGGTTCTTCATTTTGCGATAAGCGGCATCCACGCCGGGATGTTTCTCTAGCACGACGGATGACATCAGCTGCGCGAGCCACGAAAACATGAGCGTGCGTTCATGTTGCAAGGGCTGCTCGCACAACCTACTGCTGGAATGCTGGATGGTCGGCCTTTCCGGTGGCCAGCAGATACGCCAACAGGTCTAGGATCTGTTCATTATCCAGCGTGTTCAGAATTCCGGAAGGCATGATCGACACGGGCGACGGACGACTGCCTTCAATCGAGTCCTTGGCCACAATCTGTTGCTGATCCGCGGTTGGCCCTGTTTGCACGGTCACGGAGTGATCGTCTTCGGTGACAATATTGCCCGAGACGTATTTGCCTGAGTCCATTTCGAACATAAACTTGCGGTACTTGGGATCAATGTTGCGAGACGGTTCGAGAATCTCCTGCAACATCGCCTGCGCGCTGCCCTTGTGCTTTTTTACGGCATCCGTCAAATCTGGACCAACAGTCAGACTTGGGGCGTGAGCATGTCCGGCGGAAGCGTGGTTATGTACCGCGGCCGGAATCGCATCGGCACCCGTCATTTTGTGGCATTGAGCACACGCGAGTGTTGTGAACAATTGCTGGCCTTGGAAAAAATTGCGCTGCTGTTCGACGCGTTTTAAGTCGCCTTCCAGATCGCTCAACTTCCATTCCGTCGTTTTTGTGACCGGCTTCGGATTCTTGACCAAGAACTCTTTCAGGTTGTTGGTCACATACATCGTGCCACGCATCAACAGGTGATGGCCGGGGAAGGAACAGATATAAGGGTACGCCCCTTCTTCTGTGGGTGCCGTGAATTCGATGACTTCTTCCTGTCCATGATCCACCAGTTTGCTGAACCACAGGATGTCGGGACTATCGGGCACGTAATTCACAGCGAAACCGCCAGCTCCCAAAGCCATGGCTTTGAGGCCGATGTCATTGTCTGTGCCGGGTTTCACCAACAGAATGTTATGTGGCATGAAGTCGACATTGGCGAATGTCAGTTTAACTTTCTTGCCGGGTTTGACGATCAATTCTGTTACGTCGTAACGCATCTTTTCGGGAATCGTGCCGACCCGAATCGTTGTCAGTTCTGCCGTGTCGCTCAGAACGCCCGATCGTTCGGCGGCCAACATCTTTTCGGCGGCAATCACGCCGCCATGCATCGAACTTTCGACATTGAACCACAGGTGCTTCACATTCTTGGCCGCGATGCGAGCGTGTGGATCTGGCGACTTCAGCAGCTCGCCCATCAATTCGTAGTCTCGAACATTATGCTGCTGATGCACCCACAACGCTTCCATCAGATGATGAGCGTCGGCGGGGTCGTTGGGGTCGAGTGTCTTGATCCATTGTTTTGTGGCCGCAATGACTTCGGCGGTATCCCGTTCGCTAAGTTCCACGTGCGTCCGATGGCGAATGGAATCCACGGGCGATTTCAGATTCTGCAGCAGCGCCGCAACGGGCTGACCGTCGATGGCAACCGGTTGTTGCAATGGTCGACCGACGGCCGTCATGCGATAGATGCGACCGTGTGCCTTGTCACGATTGGGGTCGCGGATATTGTGTTGCATGTGGCCGATGATGGCGTTGTGCCAATCACAGATATACAACGCTCCGTCTGGACCGAAGATTGCGTCCGACGGACGAAAGTTCTTGTCGCCGCTCATCAATAGCCCGCGTGATTGATCCACCGTGGTGGAACCGTCTGCATTGATTGTGGATACGGTCAGCTCGCCACCTTCGGGCGTGCCCCAGACCGTGCCGGTTTGAGGATTTCGGTCGAGGTGGTAGTGCTTGATGCCCAGAAAGCCGATCACGTTGCAGATCAAGAAGTCGCCCTGCATGGATTCCGGAAAATGCGTGCTGCTCACGACCTCGCTGGCGGTCACCGGACGAACTTCTTTCTTCAGCAGTTCGTGCATCTTGAAACCGTTACCTTCCGGCCGCACCTGGTAAGCTCGACCACCCGTTCCGTCCGTCGCGTATTGGTAACCCCAATGGTCGAAAGCGATTCCGTGCGGGTTGGGAGAATTGCCAGCGTGCATTGAGATCGTGAAGCGTCGCGGATCGAAGCGATACATCGCGGACGCCGCCGTCTGTAACGAAGATCCCCACGGGTGTTCGTGATTATGCTGCATGAACACACCGCTTTGCCAATAGATCGCGCCATCCGGCCCTAAGATCAGATTGTTGGCACCGTGATGCGTATCGGACGAATCGACGCCCTGCAGCATAATGGTGCGAACATCGGCCACGTCGTCACCATCAGTGTCTTTCAGGAATAAAATTTCTGGCGCACTGGTGACGATCACACCGCCGTTCCAGAATTCGAATCCCAGCGGGTTTTGCACACGAGCGAACTCGGTCACACGATCTGCTTTGCCATCGTGATCATCGTCATGCACAATGATCAGCGCGTCTGTCATTTCTTGTAACGGTTCCCACGTTGGATAGGTGGGCCAGACGGCGGCCCATAAGCGACCTTTGGTGTCGAACTGCATCTGGACCGGATTCACGAGTTCCGGAAACTGAGCTTCATCGGCGAATAGGCTGACTTCGAATCCTTCGGCCACCGCCATGTACTGAATGCCCTGTTCGCCGCTGATGTAGTCCAGCTTGCCTTCTTTCATGGCACTCGAACTCTTGCTGCCGCCGCCAACATTCGAAATCACTTCTACTGCTTTCGGGACGTTGCTGTCATCAACGACCAGATCTTTGCCATCGGCAACGGCCCACACGCGTTTGTCACGATTCATGGTCATGACATCCAGCATCGAAAGTTCATGTTGCAATACAACCGCGTTGGTTTGGTCGTTGACGAATTTGAGTGTCGAACGTCCGCCCCATACGTCGTTGCCATCGCGAGCTCGATAGCGATTATTCCAGTGATAGTTTTTGTCGACCACGGCATTTCGCAGCGGCTGCATCGAACCCGAAGCCGTGACGTATTCGCCCAGCACAGCCGTGGCGATCACTTCGGCCAGTTGACGATTTCCTTCCGGTGTTAAATGCACGCCATTCAATGTCAGCGGTGTGCTGGCTGCCTTGAACATTTCCAGCGAAGGATGAAACAGGTCGACAAACTCAACGCCCGCTTCTTTGGCCGCAGCTTTGGTGGCTGCGGTATAGGCTTCCAGCTGAATATTATGAGCCTTGCCGTCTGGGACGTTCGGGTTGCCCGTGTCTTCATGAGCGATCGGGCTGAACAACACAATGCGAGGAAACGATTTGCCGTTGGCTTTGGAACCGCGAGTTTTCTTCACGAACGCCAGCAGTTTTTTCTGATGTTCGCCCGCCTTGTCGACCCCGTCAAACGATTCGTTGTAACCGAAGAACGCGAACACCACATCGGCCTGCACATGCTGCAGATACTCAGTAATCGACGTCGCGCCTTTGCTGCGCGGAAACGAATCCGGTCGGTCACCGCTGGCACTCATGTTGCGAAACCGAATCTGTTTGTCCCACAGCTGGCTTTGCAGCAGCGTTTCCATCCAGCCATCGTGCTGCATTCGGTCTGGCAATCCGTTGCCCAGAATCGCGACGACATCATCCTCCTGAAACGCGAACGGCAGTGGATCGCGATAGTCCGCTGGCACATCCGCCAACGTTGGTTCATTGGTCGGCGGCGAAGCCTTGCCGCTACCGCCCGCCAGTTTGTCGCCGCCGCGAGTGGGAGCTCCAGGCTGGCCGCTGTACGTCAGGTACGTCAGTTTGCCACCTTGTTTGACGTCGATTTCAACGACCTGCGGCGCGGCAATTTTGGCGGCGCGAAAAACGGGCTTACGATCTGCGTCAAGCAGTGTGATCGTAAATTCGTCCAGCCGACTTTCGAACGATTCTCGATTCCACACGCTAAGTTTTTCGACGTCCACCGCTTGGCCAAGATCCAATTCCCACCATGGATTGGTTGTGCCAGCGTTGGCTGTGTGAGTCTGTCCGCCTTTATTCCAGTCGGACGATTTATTGCCGTCGATAGCTTTTCCCGCTGTGCCAGCACCATTCGTGCTGGATTGTGTGGCTTTTCCTGCGGCGGCGATGTTTTTGTCGTTACTGAAGACTTCCACTTCGGCCAACGTCAGAATTCGCCGATCGCCGGGCAGTTCAATGCGGACAAACTTCGCTGGCTTGCCAGTCGCCAGCATGTCGGCGGGCGGACGAGGTTCATCTCGCTTCGACTGCTCCTTCTTGGCAGCGGGCTTCTGCGTGGCGGGTTTCTGCGTGTTGTTGTTGGCGGGAATGGGGCTTTCGAAGCCCGCATACATGGCAGGCTTGATTCCACGAGCATGCGTTTGATTGCCGAACGTGTTGGGTTGAAACGGTCCCACGGTTGCAACGTTTAGATCGGGCGTGATCTTGTCTTCCATGCCCAACGCCCAAAAGATGCCGTTGCACATCAGTCGTCGATAACCATCATTGGTCAAATCTTCGGGGGTGCCGTACAGCGACGTAAACACGCGACCTTCTGTGCCGGACGCCGACTTGTAGGTTCGCGTCCATTCGGATGGCATTGGCGGCTGAGTTTTCGAAGGTGTCGAATCTGGTGTCATGCCATCCAACGGTTGTGCCATCGTCAGAATGTCGCCATCAATCGGTTTGCCAACATAACCGCCCACTTGGACCCACACGTCCTTGACGCCTCGCAGAATCGGATGCGACTTCATGTCTTCAATGATTGTAATCCGAGTACTTTGCTGGTGATTTTTGCCATAGTGGCCGACCCACGTTTGGCCGAGTACCTGATGCCCAAAGCCAAGTTCGTAGCCGGGTTCCTTGGCGTCGAAAGAGTACTTCGAGTAGGTCTTGCCGGCAGGAATTTTGAAGCCGTGCGTCGCCGTTCGCATGCCAACAACCGGACCACCTCGCTTGATGTAGTCGTCGAAGTGCTTCATCTGTTCATCCGGCAGATCCTGAAACCGCAGAAACACGACGGCTAAGTCGGCGGTCGCCAGTGCTTCTAGGCCCGGGATGCTGGACGGCGTGCCGGCCACGATTTCACCCGATTCGGGATCGATATTAAACAGCACCGTACACTTGAACCCATGATGCTTGGCCAGCAGACGTCCGATCGCTGGCAACGATTCTTCGGATCGGTATTCGTGATCGCCTGCGATCAAGACAATGTGTTTTCCGACGCCGACGCCTGCGGTGCCTTCAAAGACCAGAGAATCGGCCACAGCCACGTTAGGAAACGGGATCGCAAAGGCAAGCAGCAGCAGGAACAAGAATCTCATGTCTGGGTTTTCCGTGTCGGGTCGGAGGGGCAGGAAAGTGGAGTTGTCAGCTTAACGACCGCAGGCGGCAGAGGCCACCGACAGCCGCCCGCTGTGTTTCACGGGTGTGCTCATGGATTTGGTAGATCGTTTCTGGGTGGCCGTGGGCTGGACCGAGCTTGCGAAGGAAGCCCTGGGGTTTCGCTCGTACCTCGCTCCAACCCCGGCCACCGCTTCCTGCCTTTGCAATCATCGATGAGCGCACCGGTTTCAAGAGTTTGGCAAAGTTTCTTGGTGTGGTCCACGTCGGTTGGCGGGGCGAAAGAACGTCGGCAGCGTTGCATTCCATCTCTCCCAAGCACAGCGCGAGCAAGAAGTCGGGCCGGCGCAGCGATGTCCGGGAGACGGCTTTGCGTGGTGGGAGGACGGAAAGCCCTCCCCCGAACTTGCTCCGCTCGTTCGACCCGTCCCATGCCTTCGGCGGGAGGGGTTGTGGGAAAACCGTCACGGAGAACCCATTGAAGCGAACTAAGCTTCGTCGGCCATTTCCTTCAGCACTTCGATCACAACATCCAACCCATCGTCCAATTCTTCGCGAGTGATGTTCAGTGCTGGCAGCAGACGAACCACGGTGTCCTGCGTGGCATTCAGCAGCACGCCACGTTCCATCGCTTTGGCGACCGCCGGTGTGCTTGGAATGGAAAGTTGAATGCCAATCATCATGCCACAGATGCGCAGTTCGGTCACAATCGACAACGGTTCACAGGCCGCTTCCAATCGCTCGCGCACGTAGACGGCGTTGTCCTTGACATACTGCAGCAGCCCTTCGCGTTCGATGGTTTCGCCCGTCGCCAGACCGGCCGCCATGGCCAGAGAATTTCCGCCGAACGTGCTGGCATGCATGCCCGGACGCAGGTCGCCCGCGAACTCGTCGCGCGTGATCATGGCTCCACAAGCCACGCCGCCCGCCAGTCCTTTGGCCATCGTGATGACGTCTGGCTGAACGCCCGTTTGCTGGTACGCAAACCATTCGCCCGTGCGTCCCATGCCGGTTTGAACTTCGTCAAAAATCAGCAGCATGTCGTTTTCGTCGCACAGGTCTCGCAGGCCCTGCAAAAATTCCGGATCGGGAATCTGCACGCCGCCTTCGCCCTGCACGGGTTCGATCATGATTGCACAGGTTTCGTCGTCGATCAGGTTCGCGACGCCGTCGAGGTCGTTCAACGCGGCATACCGAAAGCCGGCCATCATGGGGCCGAGCCCTTCGTGGTACTTGGGTTGAGCCGTCGCGGACAACGCTCCGAACGTTCGACCGTGAAACCCTTTTTCGAAGGTGATGGTGCGAAACTTGCCCGCCGCAGAACCATGCAATCGTGCTAACTTTAGCGCAGCTTCGTTGGCTTCGGCTCCGCTGTTGCAAAAGAACGCCTTGCCAAAGCTGCGCGTACACAAAAACTCGGCAAACCGCCCTTGCTGTTCTGTGTACCAGGTATTCGGCACATGAATCAGTTCCGCTGCCTGCTGCTGAATGGCCTTGACCACGGCGTCAGGTGCATAGCCCAGAATGTTGCAGCCCCAACCCGGAAACAGGTCCAGATATTCGCGCCCTTCCGCGTCCCACACACGCGATCCTTCGCCTCGAACCAGCGAAACGGGATACCGGCGGTAGTTGGGAATGACATACTCGTCAAAAAGTTCGATCGTCGATCGACTATCGCGCGGGGCAGCAGTGCTCATGGAATTGGACTCCGGAAAATGGTCTGACAGTCGTAGGATAATATCACAAACAGCCAGTTCGGCCACGTCTGAACAACGACCTTCGACACGATTCCCAGCGTTTGGTTCACCTACGGCAGGACCGGCTGCGGAGCGGAAATCATTCCGGCGGCTCTTTGGCCCCGACCGACGACGCCCTGATCGCCCAGATCTTGGCGAGCCGTTTCCGCCAGCTGCAACAGTCGGGCAACGACATGTGGATGTTCAGCCGCGACATTCGAGGCACTCGCGATGTCCGTTTCGACGTTGAACAGCAACGGTTTGTCGGAAGCACCGACCTTGAAATGCGGGTGTCGCACAAAAGAATCCAGCGGCACAAACAGTTTCCACGGCCCGCTGCGAACGGCTTGCAACTGATCGCGATAGTAATACAAGAAGGCCTTGTACGGAGTCTTCGCATTCGCATCGCCCAGAATCAGCGGCGCAATGTCGTAGCCGTCGACCTGATGCTGCAGCGGTTGCCCCGCCAGTTTGGCGAATGTCGGCAACAGATCCATCGTTGTGGCCAGTTCTGTACACGTGGTCCCCGGTTTGACCTTTCCTGGCCACCACATGATCGTGGGAGATCGAAACGCACCCTCCGATGTTGTGTAGCCGCGGCCATACAATGGACGATTCGATCCACGCAAATCATCCGCCATCGACGGTGACATCGGAGCTCCGTTATCAGACAGCCAAATCACCAGCGTGCGATCGTCGATCCCCAGCTCCGTCAGCTTGTTCAGCAGCTGGCCGGTCGACCAGTCAATCTCTTCGACCGAATCGCCCCATGGTCCGTTGTTGCTTTGGCCTTTAAACTGCGGACTCGCGAATGGAGCCTTCGTGCTGCCGGGCATGGGCTGCGGAAAATACACAAAGAACGGTTCGTCCTTATGATTACCGATAAAGTCCAGTACCTCGTCCGTGCAACGCTTCGTCAGCATGTCACGATCCGCCGGTGCTTCGATCACAGTATTATTGCGCATCAACGGCAGTTCGGGCCACAGATGTCCGTCCAGTCTTTCACCAAGCCGCATGCCAACTTCACGCGTCATGTCGTCGCTGTACGGAATTCCAAAGAACGTGTCGAAGCCTTGTTGCGTCGGCAGAAAGTCTGACTGATCACCCAGATGCCACTTGCCGAAAATTCCCGTGGCGTAACCTTGATCCCGTAACACTTCTGCGATTGTGATTTCGTTCGGGTTCAGGCCATACGGAGAAACCGGCCGCAACACATGACCATCGCGAGGATTGTCGTGCATCCCGATGCGTTGCGAATAGAGCCCCGTCAGAATCGACGCGCGCGACGGCGTGCAAACACCGGCGGTGACGCAAAAGTGAGTGAACCGGCACCCTTCTGCCGCCATGCGATTCAGGTGAGGCGTGCGATTGACCGTCGAACCAAACGGTTCGATATCACCGTAGCCCAAGTTGTCGCAGAAGATGACGATAAAGTTGGGCGGCTGTGGGGCAGCATTCGCGGCAACATTCGGGGCAACATTAAAAGCCGCAACGAACAACGTCATCAAAAAGAACAGTCGCATCATCGATCGCTCCAGCAGAAAATGATTGGCCACGCGCCCGCCGTGATTGCAGCGCCCGTCAATTCTCTGCCAAGCCCTTCTGAAAGGCAACCATCGGCATCTCCAGATTTGTCAACGCTTTGAACTGCAGTTGCAACTGTTCTGCAAACATCACCGATGGATTCACATAGACAGCACCTCGCGCCTGAGCTTCAATCGCAAACTCGGATTCGCCGGGATACTTTGTCAGATCAATCACCATCATGCGTTCTCGAATCAGCGACGGATTCAGCTGCCCCCGCGCCACGCCGCAGCGAATGTCGTTGCTGGCCAGCACAATGCCGTCGGTTGCCGTGGCATGCACGGCAGACCATGGGATGTGGCGCACGCCCGCCTGCTTAGAAAGTGCCATCGCCGCGTTGTCGGACGCCGCCGCGACACTCACCGCAGCCTTGTGTGATTGCAAATCATCAATGATCGCCGCCGCCAGAGCCCCCGTACCGAACACCGTCACCGCGCGACCTTGCATCCAGTTTTCGTTTCCTTTGGCGGCCGCTGACGCATTGTGTAGCGCCGTAAAAAATGTGGACCGGCCCTTCCAACCCGATTTGCCTTCGGTCATCAGATCCATAAAGCCACTGCGTTCCGCCGTCTCAGCATCGGCCGCACACAGTTCGCGCAGATCCCTGTCGTACATCGGGTCGACCAGCAACGCATTGATTTTCATGATGCTCAACGCCTTTTTCAGCCGCGTCATGCTGCCGGGCATCAACGGCAAACAACGAATCGGCTTATCCAGTTCTTTGAAGGCCGCGTTCAGAACTCGCACCGTCGTGTTTTCTGCAGCCCCCATTCCAACCACACCGATGAAGCGAGTTTTCTTCGAAATGTCGCCCCAGCAATATTCGTCTTCCAACTGCCAAACGGTTGGCTGAGCTGCATGTGTTTCCATCCCTTTTTCTAACGCGGCGTAGATCCACGGCGAACCATACTTGCGGCCCAACAAAGAAAACGTCAAACCCGACTGGCCAATGCCCTGTCCCACAACCGGCAGTTCGCGAGACTGCGTGACGGCGGCCAGCAATGGCCAAGCCGCGTCCAAATCTTCCGTCGGCCAAGTGAACTTCACCACATCCGCCTTGGCCTTGTAGCACTGTTCGAAAATTTCGTCGACGTTGCTTAACGGACGATTCAAACTGGTATGACTCACCACACGCTTCGTATTACCGAAGCGCGGAATCTTGTCGGCAATGTCCAGTTCCAGTTCAATATATGCTGGCCCCGCCACAATCGTGTTGCGTAACAACGCCAAGCGTTCGTCTTCCGTGCCGGACCAATGGCCTCCGTCTTTGCGGCGACGACACGAAACCAGCACCGGCTTGTCGCACAGCTTTAGCAAATCCGCCACGTCCGGCGGTTTGATAAAATGATCCAGACACAGTTCGATCAGGTCGGCTTTGCGAGATGCGTTCAGCAGGTCCGCCGGAGCCAGCGTGCGAGAAGACGGGGTGACGGAAATACAAATCATGACGAAAGGACCAGTTAAAAAATGAAGAGCCCGTCGTGAAATCGGAAAATCGGAACACAGCATCCGTCATCCGGAACCACCGCGGAGCCTACGGAAGACAGAATACCAATATTGCCACCCGATCGCAGCCAGCACACACAATAGCCCCATCACGGGGGCTCGCATGCGAGCATTCGTCCAATAAAACGTATGCAATATCAACACAGACAACACGGCCAGCCACAGCAGCTGTAGATTGGTCACATCGCGAATCACTTGCGGCGAAGAATCGTTACCTTCGTTTCGCACACCACCGGCCCGGCGAAAGCATTTCAGAATCTGGCAATGTTGCACACCTAACAAACCACTGCCCGCTAATCCAGTCCACAAGATGGCGTACCACACAGTGACGGGAAACACCAACCGACCAGACGTTTCGGACTCCGCATCGACAGCAGGCGACAACGCCCAAAATCGCCGCCACCGCAACACACACGCGCGAACAAAATCACCCGGCCGATCCTGAATCGTGCCGATCGCGCGATCATACATCCATCGGTAGACCGCAAGCTCACCAATCAAAGTTTCGTCGCGCGACAACTGAGCCTGCAACTGTTGCTGCCAGCGGTTCAAGCTTTCGCCACTCCAAGCCGGATTGCCTTCCGCCAGCACCACTTCGTCGTAAAATTCATCGTTGTTACCCAGCAGTAGCGTATAGCCGCCATGCGACGTCGCGGGCACGAACGCATTGAACTGCACAGCATTGCGAATGATCCACGGCAAAAGGATCAACCCCGCCACCAACGCCGGAAGAACAACAACGCGCCCCATCAACGCCGCCAGCCGCCGCTTCTCCAACGATTGCTCCAACGATCGATCTCGCCGTAACGCCTGCCAACACAACATCGCTGCCTGAACCAACGTCAGCACGGCACAGGTGACCAAAATGACCGGGCGACACAAACCGCCCAACCCAAAGCACACGCCAGCCACAATCGCCGACTTACTGGGGCTGTTCAATCTGCCGTCTTCCCCGACGGGCAACGTCACAAACAGCCGCGCCTTCAGCACCTGCAACACCGCAAACGACACCAGCGCCGCGGCAAGAACTTCTGTCATCGGCAACACGGTGTACCGCAGTAATAGTGGGTCCAGCGCAACCACCGCCGCGGCCACGCCCGGCCACCGACCTCGCAAACCGATCATGCGCGCCAGCCACCACGTGGCAATGATCATCAAAGCCCCCGCCACCACATTGATCAGCCCAATGGCCACGCGCACTTTCATTCCGGTCAGCTGCAGCGCAACCAGCAACGCCGGATAAAACGGTGGGCGAAAGGCGGTCGGCGTGTCTGTCCCCGGTACGTTGTATCCGCCGGTCTGCCGCCACGTTGCTGCATGAGCCACATAGGCATCGGGATCGGAATTCAGTTCCCCCGCGCGAAACACGACAATCAATATTCGCAGCGCGGTGCCGGCCAGCACCAGCGCAATCAGCCAGCGTGATTCTTGGGGCTTCAGAAAAAACGGATCAGCGGGCGAACCGCCATCATGATCCTCAGAATCACTCGCCATTGACCAATTCGTCGTCAAAGTAGTTGGTTCCCATTCCTGCATCAATCACAAGTCCCTGCGAATTGATGCCCGATGATCGAGGACTCAGCAAAAACGCTACGGTGGATGCGACTTCTTCCGTTCGCACCGCTTGTTTTCGCAGCGTAGCCTTTTCGGCGAACAAATAGCTATCCACATAGCCGGGGATTCCAGCCGATGCCGACGTCTTCAGCAGTCCGGGGCACACCGCGTTGAAGCGGACCTTCGAAAATCGCGAAAAGGACTTCGCCAAAAAACACACCGAAGAATCCATGGCCGCCTTTACCGGAGCCATGTAGCCATAGTTTTCCGCCGCCATGCGCGTCGTCGAAATGGAAATCGTGACCACGCTGCCGCTGTCCGGATCTAACAGTTCTCGCATCGCATTCGACACCGCAATCAGTGAAAAACAGGAAATGTCCACCGCCTGCAAAAACGCGGCTCGCGGTGTTTCGTGAAACGGCAACCAACCGGCCGAATAGTCGGCGAAGGCTATCGAATGCACGATGCCATGCAGACAGTCCACTGAGCGAGCAACTTGGTCTTTCAAAGAATCGATCTGCTCCTGATGCTCAACATCACACAGAAACACGGCTGACTCCGGAGCCAGCTTCCGCACCGTCGCCGCGCGTTCTTCCGACCGCACCGCAAACAACACGTTGGCCCCCGCGTCTAGCAGAACCCGCGCCGTTTGCCACGCCACACTTTTTCGATTGGCAACACCCATCACCAGAATGTTTTTGCCGTCCAGCTGCAGAAAATCCATAACGTACGCAGACTTCATTCGAATGATTCGGGCCAGTCAAGCGACACATTCACTGTGATCAGATCCTTGCCATCATTGGCAATCAATTGCACCAGCCCGTGCTTTGTCTTCGACTTCGGCAAATCGGCCAGCTTGATTCGCACGCGCGTGACCTGATGCGTTCCCATGGGTTCACCCGCCGCTTCGTGGCGAACCTCTAGTTCCTCCGGCCACGCTGTCACGCGCGAAATCTTCCACGACGTCGGGGCCGTCAGCAGCACACTGCCTTCTCGCCGCGCACTCGAACGTACTGACGCGTCCAGCTGAATGTGCGACACGTTCAGCTTCGCTTCTTCGCCAGCAGGGAACTCCGGCCCCTGCACAATCATCGGCACGCTGACCACGGGAAAATCTGGATCGTTCGTCTTGGCCGTGACCAACACGTGGTGATGTCCGGGCGGAATATTTCCCGCCACCGTCCCCACGATGTCGGTGCGAGATCGCGGATCATGGAACGCTTCGTCATCAGCCGAACCGTCCGCATCAGTGCCATCGAACGACTCCACCGTATGCGAAGCTTGCATGATTTCCACCGCTGTTTTGTGATAGATATCTGCGGAAACAAACGCGGCCGTGGCTTCAACATCCGTCACACGCAACGGCTTGTCTCGAAAATCACTGACCGCAATACTAAAGTCAACGGGCTTGCTGCTGCGTTGTGACAGATACAACGCTCGAGGCTGCACGACCACCATCTTCTCCGGAAACGTGGCCTTAATTGTTAGAAATGCCGACCGCGGCTTGGTGTCGGTGTAATTCACCGTCAGCAGATATTCATGAAAACCTGGCGACTGCCGAATGGTATCCAGCGGAACCCGCAACACGCCGATTTCTCCCGGTGCCACTGTTTTGGTCCAGCGCGGCGTCATGCAACCGCAACTGCGTTCCACGGAATTCACGGTGACCGTCTGATCGCTACGATTGCGAAAATGAAACTCCGAATGCAGCGTCGCACCAGGCTTGATGGAATCTTCCCGATGCGTGTGCATGTGACTCGAAAACAGCAGCGATGGTTGTTCGCGAGTCACCTTCAACGGCGGAGCATCAGTTTCCACATTCATAAAAAACGCCCCCAGACATGGCAACAACGCCAAGCCAATCAACAATTTCGGCCATCCGCCGGTACGGCACGGCCCTGTGGTCGCAGGCGACTTCTGGTCAGCCTGCTGTTGAATTTTCTGTTCGTCCATTGTCGCGTTCCACCGTCCATGGCTGAAATTCCAAACCGAAGCCGGATCTTAGCGGACTCGCCCCCTCCCGAAAACGCCGATCCTCCCAAACTCCGTCAAAGGGTTCGATCATCGATTTCAGGGTTTTGACGTGAGGCTGTCTTCCACCGCTGTCAGCCGGAGCAAGCCGCTTCGAGCGCAGTGTCGGTAGGCCCGCAGCATCGTCCTATTCCGCGAATGAGGCCCTGATACCGTCCGGAACTCCGCAAACGATCCTTTAGCACGTGGCATGCTTCCGGTGACCCTAAAATAGACATCGCCACATTTCGCATCTAGTCCCCAAACAACCCGGTTGACCGTTCGGACTCGTCCCGACAGGGACAAGCCCGGGCTGTTAAAAATTCCTGACTCTCCCGTTTTCTATGTGCTGTGTGTGTTGGCCGCCGGTTGACTTCCCACGATTTCCGAAAAATGGTGTTGCACACAGAATGCGATAGACTCAGTGATTTTTGTAGCTCGGCGGTCCCCGCCGAGGATCACGGTTGAGAATCATGGCGCGACATGAGTCGAGCGGCGGTTAAGATTTGACCAGTTGAAGCCTGAAGCGCCAGCGAAGCCCACATCTTGTTCGGCTTCGCTGGCGTTTCCGGCTTTCGGCTTTCGGTCAAATGATATATTCTCACTGGCCGCACGCCTTCGTGCGAAGCGGAAATTCGAAATTGCCTGACACAACCGTTTTCTATGTGCTGGCCACCGGTTGCGGTGTTGACAACCACGAATAACAGCCGCTGAATATTCGTATGAGTCGTGCAATTCGTGGTTCAAAACAACAACACATCGATTCTGGTCGAGTCAGCAAAATTCGATGTTGACGATGGTCCATGAAGGATTGGTTTTGGAGGATTTTGGTTCCTTGTTTCAGCCCGGAGGACGACATCTCCCTTGCCGGTGGCGTGAGCCACAAACCACAAACCACAAACCACAAACCACAAACCACAAACCACAAACCACACAAGCCACAAGGCCGGAGGCCGACACAAGTTTGCCGTGGCCAGCGGTTTTGTGTCGCTCTCCGGGCTGGATGTTTCGCATTCTTTCCGGTGGCTGACGCCATCGGCCGTGGATGCGTCGGCCTCTGGCCTGAGTCTTGGATTCCCGCACGGAACGAAAATTGCGCAAATCAATTCCCTTTGCAAGATCAGTTTTTCTAACAGCCTAGGACAAGCCTGACCGCAGCGAAAGTCGCCTAGGCATTCGGCGATCCATAGCCTCGCGTACAATAAAACCGCCGCCGATTCTTCCGACGTTGCTTATCCGCGTTTTCCGCGTTTCAGCGCCGTTCCCACGAAATCCCACCACCGAACGCCCCGTTCACCCAGCGGCTGGCCAGCTCGTGACATCCTCAACAGCAGCGTTCCAGAAACGTCTGCCTCAGTCGCTGTTGCAGCAGTTCACAGAAGTCAGCCGATTTTATTCGCTCACGCTGAGGCCCCGATAGCCACGCTAACGATTCCGACCACGATTCCGACCACGCTTCCTCTGGCGGCAACTCCATGGCCACCCAGCCCGGTCGAGCCTCCCGAATCACGATACCCGACAACGTCACGGCAGGCTCGTTCAGAATCGTGATCGACGTCTTCGCGATACGCTGTT
>JBDNHJ010000268.1:0-7043 GCA_041688835.1 Fuerstiella sp. | reverse complement strand
GGGGCCCTTTGATGATCAACATCGAAGGTTTTTTAGGGGCCTGACGATCAGACGTCCACCGCACATGCGATTCGGTCACATCACCGGTGCCGGTCACATCAACGGCCACCAGTCGCGGTTGCATGTAGCTGGTGGATAAGTAGATGACCCCGTCTTCGAACACAGGACGCGGCACCGTCGAAAACCCAAGTTTGCCGTAGCTGGCTTTCCAAACTTCTGCGCCATCGTGAACATCGTATCCGTAAACCCAGTTTGCCGCCGGAGAAATCACCAGCGTGCGACCGTTGGCCTGCACGACCAGCGGTGTGCAGTACGCTTTCCGAAGTTCCGCTTTGGGATCCATTTCGCCCGAACGTTCGGTTTGCCATTTGACCTTGCCGGTCAGTCTGTCGAACGCGGTGAGAAACTGTTTGTCTGTCCCGTCAAAGTGAATGATCAGCAGATTTTCCCACACAATCGGTGAACTGCCGGGGCCGTTTTGATGATCCACATGAATGTCGCTTACCTTCCAGATCACTTCTGCCGTGTGTCGATTCAGACACGCCGTGCCATAGGTTCCGAAATGAAAGTACACATGATCGCCGGCAATCACGGGCGTCGGAGATGCGTAGCTGTTTAACGAATGCTTCGGTTCTGGTTCGGCGATTTCAAACAACGAAACCTGTTGCTGGATATCACCAGAATCACGATTCAGCAGCAATGCTTGGAGCGTCAGTGCGCCGGCAAGTTTCAGTCCGCGAGAATTCTCCACTGCCTGCAATCGAGCTTGCTCTTCGTCTTCCGTCAACTCGGCCGCGATGGCTGTGGTGAGCCAAATTTGGTTGCCAGAAATCACGGGTGACGAATGACCTTCGCCGGGGAGTTCCGTTTTCCACGCCACGTTTTGTTCTTCGCTCCACGTGAGCGGCAAAGCTGTGGAAGCAGCCCGCCCTTGTCCATCGGGGCCCCGAAATTGCGGCCATTCGTCAATAGCGAACGATGATTGGCACAGCAGAAACGCAGATAGCAGCGAACAGTATTTCACGGGCGGGCTCACAATCAACAAGGCGGGAAGAACAGATTCGAATGGCCAGTTTCCGAAAACGATGAGCTCCGGTCAAGCGATTCCCGCGGGCAATGATAGCCATGGTTTTCAGTTATTGGATCTTGGGTGGCCGGGCCTGGACTGAACGAAGTGAAGGAAGCCACGGGGTTTCGCTGGTACCTCGCTCCAACCCCGGCCACCCTTTCTGACTTCACAATCATCGATGCACGCACCCTCATTGCGAGTCTATCTTTGTGTCAGCGGGGTTGCGCCCTTGAGTTGATTGAGGTGCTGAATCAGGGGCGTGCGGATTTGGCTTTTTAGCTCTTCCGTTGGATAGCCCAGCCGGTCTTCTTCTGCAATGAGTGCTTGCAGCACGTCCGCTCGAATGCTGTTGAGTGATTTGTCTTTGCGGATGTTCAGCCAGTCTTTCAGCGATGGATGATAGCCCCATGTTAGGCTCGGAGACCACTGCACGCCGCCGCCGTTGACCTTGCGTGTGCGATCTGCCGGATAGCCTTCCGGAACATCGACAATTTGTCTGCGGATGACTTCGATGCACATCATCCCGACGGTGTGTCCGCCACTGATGGGCTGCACCATGATGGCGGGGCGAGGATCGGAAAAGCGAGCCATCAAAACGGGCCATGCGGGGCGACCGAATTCCGCCAGCTGCTGCGTTGCATTTTCAATCCGCATGGATGATTCACGAATCACGAACCGCTGCGACTTTTCTCGAAACGTATCATCGTCTTCCAGTGCCAGCTGATCGATCAGGTCTGTAATGCGCTGCTGTTCGGTGGGACCAATCGTGTCCAACTGATCTGTGATCACAAACACCGGCATGAACTGAAACTCAGGCGACGTCGATTCGATGGCCGCCGGCACCCCGCTAAACGCGCCACTTTGATAGCCCCGAAGACGCAGCGTTGATGCCTGCAGTTCGGTCTTGCGATCCGGCTTTAGCCATTGAGCAGCGATCACGATCGGTTCTGCCAACGACCGTCCATCAACAGAATCAATGGACAGTTTCAGCGTTCCAGTCGCATCCGTTTTCACTTTGGTGGCCAAGATGTCAACAACCTGCCCCACCGGAATTTGCGGCAGCCCGTGCAGCACCACGCTATCTTTCGGTGACACCAAATCAACGACGATTTGATTCTCAGAAGCCGCTGGTTCCGCCGCATCTGCCGTTTGTGATTCGGCAAGCACAGCAGATGTCAGCCACAGAGTGGCGATTACACTGGCGAAGATTGTGGTTCGGCTGGTTGCTCGCATGTTCGTTCGCATGTTGGCTTCTAACGCTTCGGTCCGAAAATTGGTCAGCAGTAACGCCTTCCATCAGCCTAGCATTCGCCGCCGCAAACATCGGAGCAAAGGTTTGCCCGCGACGACTTCCTGTTGATCGCATCAGCCGTCAAGCCCGCAGGTTTGCCTAAACGCTGCTGAATCGCGGATAGCTCAACTCAGCCCGACCTGCGCATTCGCATTGGCATTCGCATTGGCATTCGCATTGGCATTCGCATTGGCATTCGCATTGGCATTGGCGAGCGAACGATCGGCTACTTCGCGGTCCAACCGTGGCTTTGCCGTGGGCGTGGGGTGCGCTCACGGATTTCCGCATTTGATGTTGGGTGGCCGTGGCTGGACTGAACGAAGTGAAGGAAGCCACGGGGTTTCGCTCATACCTCACTCCAACCCCGACCACCCCTTGCTGTCTTGACAATCATCAATGAGCGTGGGCGTGGTCGGCCAGCGGTGAGGTGACGCGGGGGATTGAGCTACTTCCGAACGCAAAACAACGAACTCCCGCTGCGCAACACGATCGAACCGTTCACAATCGCGACGCCGTACAGCGTCGGCTTCGAAAACATGGCGGCTCCGCGACGACGGTCTTCCGATTCTTCTTCCGCTTTCGGCACGTTGTTCGCCGGTGGAGCGTCGTCGGACCACAGCGCGTTTTCGTGAACCACTTCGAAGTCCGCACCGGCCTTCAGGATCGACGTCATTCCATCTTTTCCGAAAATGTAGACATAATCGCCAATGCCCACCGGTGTCGCCCAAGCGGACTGTTTGATTCGCTGTGTGTAAGCGGATTCCCCGGTTTCTGCATTCAGGCAATACACGGCTCCAACACGATTGACCCAGTATGCAAAACCCTTGTGCAGCACGGGAGACGCCCACGATGGAGTTGCATCCGGCGTCTTCCAAGTGAACTTCGCCGACCAGTCATCCCCATCACGCCGAACCGTCATCAGGCCGTTCGACTGCTTCGCCAGTTCCGAATTTTCGCCACGACGTCCAGGCGATGCGGCAATTAAAAACTGTCCGTCGCCCAGATCGATCGGCGTCGTCGCCGTGTTACCGCCGACTTCATCAAACGTCCACAGTTGTGTTCCGGTCGCGGCGTCATAGCCATCGACACTGCCTGCGGAACTGCACACGACCTGCGGCACGCCATCGATCGTGACCAGCGCCGGAGAACTCCAACTGGTCCGCGCGGTGCGATCTGTTTTCCACGCGGTACTGCCGTCCGATTTGTTCAAGGCCACCAGATAAGACGCACCGGGATCGTCGATCAGGATGATGACATGGTCCGCCGTCTGCACGGGAGACGCACATAGACCGAATTCGTTGGTGGGCTTGGCGAACGTCTTCGTCAACGACTGTTGCCACTGCGTTGTTCCAGCATGAGACACCGCAATGACGTCGCCACTTTCGAAATAGGCGTAGACACTTTTATCGTCAACAACCGGAGTCGGCGCCGCACGGCTGATGTACACGCTGCTCTTTTCTGGAAACGTGGAATCCGTCACCCAGTTCCACGTTTGTGTTCCGCTGTCCAGATCGTACGCGATCACGTGCAGCTTTTCTTTGGAATCGCCCGCGACGGATGTCACGAAAATCTGTGAACCGCGAATGACCGGACTCGATTGACCATAGCCTAGAATCGCAACATTCCACGCGATGTTCTGCGTGGGCGACCACGTCATTGGAATCACATCGGCTGCGATATCGGATGCACCCGCGCCCAGAAATCCGGGCCATTGAGGAACGTCAGCCGTGGGCAGAACGGCAAGCAGGAGCGCGAAGAGTGAGTTCATAAGGATTGGTCTTTCTGAAGAAAATAGATTGCACGGATCTGGTCGGGTCGCATCGCCACGCAGAATGATGAACAAGCTGTCGGTTGATCGATTTCGTCGGAATTCGTGAGCGGCACGGCGCTAGCCGCCGACTTTGCCTGCGTTGTTTCGTGCGCTGCCGGCGGCTAGTGCCGTGTCGCTCATGAAATCAAGAGCTTGATAAACGGGGCTGCGCATGACAACTTTACCACAGGTCGCTGAAACGGCTACCATTCGCCGACAACTTCGCCGCCAGAACGTGTCCCGAGGGCTCGCCAAGTGCTCAAGTCGATGTTCTCGGACACGAATCGAACGCCGCCATCACCCAGTAAACATTGCACGCCTCCAACATGCCGACTGCGCGGTCCCGTTAAGCCTCGGTTCACCCAGAAATAGCAATCATAACGTTCGCTGTTGGGAGTCAGGAAGTGATTGTACATCGTATTTTCATAAGCCTGCCCCGCCCAAACTCGACCTCGACTGGCCACGAAACGATTCGTTCCACCGGGCACCGGCTGATCACAATTGGCCGCCGTCACCAGTGTTGGTGGAGCGACCAGTGCCATGTAGTCCTGAGGTTCAGGAATTGACGTGGCTAGTTCGTCCGCTCCGCCCGGCCCCAGCACGCTTTCACTCACAAAGACGGTGTTGGTCAGTCCGTCGGTGCAGTCTGCGAAACGTCGCCACGTCAGCGAATTAAACATTCCGTCGGCCTGCATTCCCGGTGTTCCGTCGTCGCTGGAATCGGCCACATTGTTCAGTCCGGAACCACTGCACGCCATGTAATTTGTGGGAGCCGAATCGACGACTCCAGTCGCACTTGTAATCACGGTCGAACGGTCGCTGGGGCACAGAAAGGTGGGAATGATCTGAGAAATCCCGGGGATGTGAACCGGTCGCGGCCCGCGGCCGCCGCCAACGCCGGGATATAAAGTCAGGTTTAGGTCGAGCTGATTGAAGGTGTTGCTTTGTTCCAGATACGGCAGAATCGATGCTAGGTAACTCCAGCGAAACGTGGTTCCTTGATGAGGATCATGGACACCGTTCCAGCCACAAGGAATGCGGCCGTAGGTGCTTTCGTAATTGTGCAGGGCGAGTCCGAGTTGTTTGAGGTTGTTTTTGCATTGAGTCCGTCGAGCTGCTTCGCGGGCCTGTTGGACGGCGGGCAGTAGCAACGCAATCAGGATGGCGATGATCGCAATCACGACCAACAGTTCGATCAACGTGAAACCGCGCTGATGGTAGCGGCGGAAGAATGATTCGTTCATATGAGGGAAAATCTTTCGTGAATCGTGAGTATGAAAAATGCCCCGAATGCCAAGGCCGGAGGCGAAAGCAAAGGCGTGGCGGGATCGAGCGGCTCGTGATCACGCGCTTACGACACAGAACAACCGAGCTTTGTGGAGAGCGAGGCGGGACTGAGCGTAAGCGCGCGGACACGAGTCGCGTCGACACGAGCGGGGCGCATGAAAGAAGCGTGCAACCTGTTCGCCACGGGGGTCAACAAGCTGTCGATTTCGTCGGAATTCGTGAGCGGCACGGCGCTTGCCGCCGGCTTTGTCTGCGTTGTTTCGTGCGTTGCCGACGGCTAGCGCCGTGCCGCTCACTCAATCAATCGACAGCAATCACGGTGGGGACCACCGTGCTACGGATTGCTCCGACGTTCCTTAGCCAACAACGCCTAGTCGCGGCGGTGGTTCGGGGGCTTCGGCATTCTGCTGCGGAAGCCGGGCGGATTCAAACAGACGCATTTCACTGACCACCGCCCCTTCAACACTCACGGAATGTGACCATGGCACAGCACACAGTGTCAGAATTTGCAACAAAGAAGTCAGCCCTTGACACTCCAACGCGGAAATGCCGCTGAAGTAACGAACCGGTTGCTCCACCGATGGCTGGTTCGGTTTGGTGGCTAACGCCAACGATGATTCGTCGGCCACCGTTTCGCAGCTGCTGTTTTGACTGTTGCCGCTTTTGCGGCACTGGTCACAGTTTGAGTTTGGTTTCGACGAAGCGAGTGTTGTTTCTTGCCTCGCCGCCGTCACCACGTAGCTCGGCACCGCCACTTCGTTCTGCTTGGCCCACGCCACTTTTTGCTGATTGGTGAAACAACAGCAGCGTTTCCAGCATTGTTCCGCCGACGCACATCCACAGGCACGATTCATGCAGGGATAGGGGCTGGACTGGTCTTTTTGAGAAGACGCGAAATGCGGCATCGGTAAAAACGCGGCGCAACATCCCAGCAACAGAAGAGCGGTCACTGCTCTTCGCCATCGACTTTTTCGCAAGATGTTCAGTTTTTTGGGCACTGACTGCGCACCACGAGGACAATCTCCTCGCTCTCCACACTGACAATCCTAACGTCTGATCGAATTCAACAACCTTCGATCCTCAAATTCTCAAAAATCGCAGCATGTTATTCGGCAGAAGTGGCAAAAATCTTTTATTTTTGGGTTCGCGAAATCTGCTGACTTCCGCGTACACTTCATGAACTGGTCGGACGTGGAGTCTCCGTTTGTGTATGAACTCTGATGTCCAAAGCGTATTCCAAATTTCGAACGGCCTTTGTCGGGTTCGTTGTCGCGTTGCAGATTTTTCTGTTGCCGGCAACGCATGTGCTGCATCTTGGGTGCCAGCATCCGACAGGTCACGTTCACACCTCTGATAGCTCGGTCTTCGATTCGCTCGAAGACGCGTGGGCGTGGTGTTTTCGTTCGCGCTGCTGCGACCATGACTGCGGTCGTGGTGAGAAACCTATTTTGGTTTCCGGAGAACCGCGTGATTCGGACGCCCCGCAGCAACAGCACCCAGCGGAACCAGCGCACGATGAGAATTCGTGTCCGGTGTGTCAGGCCGTGTTTGCGGCTCGCATTGCGGCGACTGTTCCGGTGGCCGTT
>JBDNHJ010000267.1:0-3606 GCA_041688835.1 Fuerstiella sp. | reverse complement strand
CGGGAATTCTAATTGTCGCTGAGTCAGAACCGCGCCTCTGATGCTCAAGCAGCACACTCAGCAACCGGCACTTCTAATTGTCGCCAACCGGAAAAACCAATTGTCGCTGAACACACGGTCGAACGAGATCTCGATTCCATTGTTGACGACATCGCCAACCGCAGTCATTATCTCGAAAATGCGTACCGTGTTCTGGACGCGATCGAAGAAACGATTCAGTTCGACTTCCGTTTCCAAGTCCGCGACAATCGCGCCGTAACCTTCAGCGTGACAGCTGATGATTTCCCCGGTACAATTACCATATGACACCACTTCCCACCAACATTACAGAAGCCATAAGAGCAGGTAAAACTGCCGATCTGCGGTTTGTTGATCCGGATACCCAGAAGGTCTACTTCCTGCTTGACGATGAAACTCATCGTCGGGCCATGGACGCTAATCGGCAGCAGGATGACTGGGATGCGATTCAGGAAGGCGTGGCACAGTCGAAACGTGGCATGTCGATTTCTGCTGACGAACTCAAGGCTCAAATTCGAAATGAGTTCGGCTTTAACGTGTGACCATGGAGTACACGATTCGCTTCACGTCGCGTGCGAACCTCGACATTCGCGACCATCTCAACTGGCAGACCGCAAACGTTTCCGCACAGTCGGCAGAAGTCTGGATTCAGGAGTTGCTCCGACAGACCGACGTGATAATTGAGAATCTGCTTGCGTGGCCGCTTGCCCGCGCGAGTCAGAGACTCGATGTTGATCTGCGTGAGTCGCATGTTGTTATTCGACGACAAAAGACTCATCGAATTCTGTTTACAATGATCGCAAGCACTGTGGAGATTGTCGCCCTTCGCCACGTTGCCCGAGCTGATCTGACGTTTGATGACCTGTCCGGCTAAAAGTCTGGGACAATGTCACGCCATTCGTCATCGGTGATGTTTTCCGGTTGGCGACCGGCGAAGACACCGTCGAACATCGTTGACGAAATTCCGAGTCGAACGTGAACCCGTTCTTCGTTCAGTCGCCACAACAATGGCTGGAAGCCGGCTTCGCCCTCTTCGTCACAATCAGGCAGCAGCAAAACTCGGTTATCACCGGCCGCGCGAGCAAACCGCACGATCTTTTCGGTCTGAGTGTCCGTGGCTTTGTTACTGCCAAGGCCAACAGCCGCGACCTGTAGCGAATCCATGCGAATCACATCATTCTGACCTTCGCAGACAACGATGCCATGTTGTTCAAGTGAGTCCCGGATGTACTTGTCTTCCATTCGTGTCGCGTGCCCGCCATATAGTTCGGCTCCACGATGAAAGCCGCTCACGTAGCGATGCTTCGCCGGCTTTTTCCCTTCGGTTCGCCCCGCTCGAGTCCATTGGGCATACTTTTCCTCAAAGGAAAGATTGCGGTCGGAATAGCTGACAACTTCGCCCCTTTCGTCACGGTGGGTGTACACCAGATACTTGTTTCGAAACAGCGAACGTCCGTTGCCTAGTATCCAGCCAACGCCCCATTGTTGCATCAGTTCAGACGTCATCCAGCGGCGTTCGCGAACGTATTGAGCAGCCTCGGGGCTCATTTCGGCGACGTCCGTGATTAGGTCTTCGTAGAGATCTGCCAGCGTCCGCGCTGCTTCCTTATCGTGACGCTTCAGCGGCGTGTTAACGTTGGGTTTTGACTCGGTTGTACTGGCTACCGTGCCATTCTCTTCTTTGTGGAGACCACTGGCCGCCTCCGGCGGCACACCGGCATTGATTTCTCGCAGCTTCGCAATGGCGTCTTTGAATTCCTGGCCGCGAAGCCTGCCGCCAGTCGGTGGTGTACGTTTTTCCAGGCCGTGGACCAACGTCAGCAGGTTGCCCCGTGTTTCGCAGCAGTGCGCGTACACCCGATTCACCGAATCCAGAGCGACCGTTAGATTACCGTACTTGCTGTCGGCACAAGCATCGCTGAACACGCAATCCATGCGGTATTCTTTTGCATGATCGGGCGGCTGCGGAAGTCCGTAATGGGTCAGCACGCCCGACAGCGGAGTCGATTCAATCAGTTCGTCGACGTCGGACTGGTATTTTTGGCGAGGTGATGAAGATGGATTCATAGGCGTTTGGCAAGCAGAAATTGATGTCAGCAATGGTACGCTTGAATCTCCGAAATGGCAAAAACTTTTAGCATTAGAATTGGCCCCCGAGATATTGAACTCCTGCACAACATCGACCGCTGCCCGCTGACGGCCGAGCAACTGTTTCAACTGGCAGCCGCAACCGAACACCCATTCAGTGAACTGCCCGATCTACGTCGTCGGCTGCGACAGTTGAAGACAGCTGGTTTGGTGAACTGCTGGCCGTATGCAATTGCAACAACTGGGCGTTCGCCCCTGTATTTCAAGCTCTGTCGCGAAGGTTTTCGTTTTCTGTATGGGCAGAACTCCCCGCTGCCCCGACGGCGGCACTTCGAACAAATCAGTCCCGGCCATCATCATCACACGCTGTCGCTCGCCAAACTGCTAGTTCACATTTGCACGTGCGCAGCAAAGCACGGTCACGCTGTTGAACAATACGCTCGCGAAAACAGTGTTTGCCTAAAGGCAGAACCGTTCACGATCTATCCCGATGGTGCCTTCGTTTTGAAACGCAGCGACGGTCAGAGATTCCCATTCTGCATTGAGCTCGATAACGGCACGGAACGCGTGCGATCAAAACAGGACGTGGAGTGTATCGAACGGAAACTTCGCGGCTACGATGCTCACCAGTCGCAGTTTGCCACTTTCGCCGCCGATCGATACCTTGTTCTGCTGGTGACGACCAGAACCAAACAACGCCTCGACAACATGTTGAGCCTAGCGTCGGCTGTGATGCAGCAACAACAGCGTACAGTCTTTATCGGTGCCAGTCTGAATGAGTTGTTGGCAGTTGATCCGTTCGAAACTGCTGTGTTTGAAGACCATCGGGCACTCAAGAGAATGCTGATCGCACCAGCTATTGCGTCGAAGAAAAATCAGCGAAGTGTTCAACATACGATGAAAGCAGTGGTAGATTAAGAGCCCATTGGAAGGCCCTTCCTCCAACGTTCGTCCGTCCATGCGCGGACACCCGGTTCTTAAGCCAGACAACGGTCTTCACTGCGGATTGACGGTGGCTCCGCATCGCCAGCAAAGATCGGTTCGAGTCAACACCTCTCGATCGTCCCGAGATTCGGATTCTGCAATGCGAAGCTGGCCTACACATGGGCTGCTCCTGAAGTGGAGTCCTCCGAAGGGAGCAGAAACACTTCTCAGTCAGATCTATGTATTGCAGAATTCTCGCCCCCGTCGGCAACGAGCAAGGCCCCGTGTTTACTGAGGTCATGCTGCGAAAAAACAAAGGTGTCAAGTACCATATTCTGAGATACGATTAGTTTATTCTTGTGTGAGTAATATTGTTTTGTTAAATTGAGTAAGTTACAAGCCACAAATGGGGGACGGTTATGGGCCGAGCACCGCGTGCGGATGAAGCTGGCGGGATTTACCACGCGATGAACTGGGGGAACGCCCGGCAGCCGATCTTTTTCGAAGATTCGGACTACGCTGCGTTCGAACGGATCATCGCGGAGGGGCTGTCGCAGTTTCCAATCCATCTGATCG
>JBDNHJ010000266.1:0-10228 GCA_041688835.1 Fuerstiella sp. | reverse complement strand
TGCAGTACGAAGAGCCGAAGGGGACCTCGACCAACCGGCAACGGCTCCTTGTGCGGATGGACGCCTTTCAAAAGGTCGCTTTGCGAGCCGGTCATCTGAGCACCCTGCAGCGTACCCTGGAACAATTGTTGGAAGAACTGCGTAATCGCTGGCGTGACGACACACCGCTCTATGACGCGTTCGCGGTGCCTCAGGAGTTGTCGGAAAACGACCTGTGCAGCATTGTCGCTGCAGTGCGCGACGGCCAAGCTGATCGCGTGGCGGAATTACTCCGGAAAAATGCCGCGCTGGCTCACGCGAAGGACGCCGACGCAGATCAGACCCCGATCCTGTATCTGGCCGTTGACAGGCAGGACGAAGAACTTGTACGGCTGCTCCTTGAAAACGGCGCCGATCCGCGCGTGACGACCCGCAGCGGATGGACGGTGCTGGCAAGGGCCTGTTCACATTCGACACCAGCAGTGGTCGACCTGCTGCTGAAAGCTGGTGCCGACGTGAACGAGCGAGACGTCTGGGGCACACTGCCGCTTTACGGCGCGATCGGCAACCAAAAGATGATGATACACCTGCTGAATCACGGAGCCACGGCAGATGTGAAGATGGCCATTGACATGGATCGGCTGGATATTGCCGGGCAGATCCTCAAGGAGGATCCCTCGCAGGCTCACCTGCGGTTCGGCACCGGTCTAACCCTGCTGCACGACTCGGCACGCGTTGGTGATACCCGACTGGAGGCTATGGAATTACTCTTGAGACATGAAGCTGACATCAATGCCATCACCAATTGGGACGCGACGCCACTACACCTCGCCGCATTTCACGGCAACGCGATGGCAATCAGCTTTCTATTAAAACGTGGCGCAGAGCTTGACGTCAAGGACGGTTACGGCCTGACACCGTTGGGTCTGGCTGAAGCCAAGGGTCACGGAGAATGTGCTGAACTGTTTCGACGCCGGATGAGTCAAACTGGCCAAACTACTGAATCGGCCGCTGCTTCCTGCACGGTCGACACAGGAACGGGATTTGAGAAACTGCCTGATGACGGGCCAGTGACAAGCGTGGGAGATAAGAGGTTCAGCGCAATTGATGCGTATTACAGTTCAGTCGGTCGGTCCGATCACAAGGATCCACACCCGATGAACGAATGAAGTCTCGAGCAAATGGCCGGCGTCCCGTAAACGCAACCGTATTCTGATACTCCCATCAAAGGACCGTTTGATGACGCAGGAATTCCGTGTCATCTCGTCCAGACGATTTGTCGGAATCAGACGAACGCTGGGCTGTGAAGGGAGCTTTTGTTGTCCCGTCACCTTTCTGGTTTTCCTGAACCTCGTGGCCATGACAGTACGTCACCTCTCTTAAGACACAGACAGTCGTAGTTGGCCGTCATTGTAAGTGGTAACGCTGACGGATGATCGTCCCATGATCGCTCTCAGTGTCTGCGGCGAAAGCTGCTTCAGAGAATCTGATCGTGTTTGGATCATCAACATTCTCGAACGGAGAGATTGATGAGGCTGGATGGTTAGCCAGTGGGATTGCCTCTGAATCATTCTTTGAATGACTTGGACGTTGCGAGAATTGTGTCAGAGGATGGTGAACCTGAGAATGACGAATCTGGTGTCGCTGAAATCCCTTTGCAAATCCAACGCTGACGGGCAGGTAGGCCCGTACCCAGAGGGGGCAACTGCCGAAAACGAAGTCGGCGAGGTGCGACCACTCGTTTGTATCGACGTGACCGTTCAGATCGACGGCGGACGAACAAAGATTCGCGGCGAACTGAAAGATGCGAAGAAAACACCGAAAAAACAGACGCCGACGGGCTCGTGATCGAAGACGCACCGGGCCGATCCAAGCCCAATCCACGACGCACGTTCGACAGTGACTGGCGCGAACCCAAGCTGGTGACGATCTTTATTCACGACGAGGAAGGCCGCATGGTGAAGAAGTCGCGGGCCACGATTGACGGAACGTTTCAGGGGCTCGATGCGTTGGCGGAAATCGTGGCGATGCACGTGCACCGTCTCGGCGCGGCCGATGCGATGAGTGTGACATTTGTCGCCGATGGTGCGACCTGGATCTGGGATCGTATTCCGGCGATTGTTGCGAAGGCGGGTCTGAAATCGGTGACGGTTCACGAAGTTCTTGATAACTGCCACGCCGCGCATCACATCTCGCTGGCGTTGAAGGCGTTCGGGCTGACGGAGCAGGAACGAATGGCTCATTACCGAGAACTCCGCACGTGCCTGCGGAACGGTCAATGGCAGCAAGTGGTGGACGATCTGACGGATCTGAGTACGCTTCTGGAAAGTGATTCAAATGCGTTGTCCGCGATGCAAACGGAGATCGCGTATCTTCAAAAACATGGCCAGGCAGGTCGGTTGAAGTATGTCTTCTTTCGCGCGATCGGAGTGCCTTTGGGCAGCGGCGCGATCGAGAGCAGCATTCGCCCAGTCATCAACCCGCGTCTGAAGAGCAATGGGATCTTCTGGAAAGAGGAATCCGCAGAATCGATGCTTCAGCTTCGCTCGCTGGCGATCAGTGACCGCTGGGACGACCGTTTGCAAGCCTCTCGCAAACGTGCTGTGCGCGACGGACGAACGACCTGGCGTTGGGACTATGCCAGCTTCCGCCCAGTCGCCGCCGAAACTGAAGGCAGCCCCAACATCTCATAAAAACACTTAAAAACAAGCCTCAATTGAAAACACAAAAGTGGAACGCACCCGTTTCAAACCGTGGAAGGGAGGATCGAAGTTGGCCAGTCTGTTACGACAACGTTTTACGCTGACTTGTGGCTGCGGAGACGGTGTTTTGTACTGTGGGGGCTGTTTTCCACGAGCTACGATCGGCCACAATAAAGAGTAAGTTGCTCTAATGCAAAACAGAGGCTCCAGCGTCGCATGGTTGCTGGGGACCGACGTTCAAGTCCTGCCCTCCAACCAAGCGGATGCACCCAGATCTCCTGCGTACCGGTACCGTATCTAATCGAATGCCAGACGCTGCCGAAGACGGCGGGAAACTTCGAAAGGCCAATCAAACTGTTTTTGCCAAGGGGACTGGCGTATCCAGCGTTTTGTTTCGTACCAGCCGCGACGTAACGGACCGGCCACGAGTCGCAAGTCGACAGCGCCCTCACCGATTGCAACGTCGCCACTCTTGAAGCTGCCTTTGTAGCGTTCTTTACCTTTACCGAGGTCCAACCGACTGATTCCCCGGCGTGCCCCTTCTTCGGCCAAACGCAGCAGTAGAATCAATCCGGGTGAATACTTTTCGAAGGCCGGAGCGTAGGTTGGAAACCACAAGTGAATAACACTTTCAGTGCGAAGCCCGAGGTGCACCGCCAACAGTTGGTCACCAGCGTGCAACGTTGAAAACAGTCCGAGTGAATAGTCATTAGTGCTCGATAGGTTTCGAAGCAACTCGACAATCCAGTCATACTGTAGAACTCGGAGTCGACCAGTGCGATCGTGCTGGGCGTCTTTCCACTTGATCAGTGACGCAAACGCCACCTGCGAGTCCGCGTTGTATTCAAATCGCAGCGGTCCGACTTCACGTTCAACCTTGCGAGCCTTACGCAGCGTCTGATTTACCGAGGAAGATTTCCCAGCCTTTCGCTCAGCGAGATAGCAGTCATATCCCTGACTTAAGTCCAGAAACGGCGATGTGCTGGTACCCCAGATATGTTGCGGAATCGGTGAACCAGCGAGTGGCAGGTGATCGAATTGCCACGAGCGGATTCCGGCGGCTCGCATGACTTTTGCGGCATCGAAATCGGTGTTCGGCAAGACAATTGGGCCATGAAATTCTGAGAGTCGGCTACAGACATTCCGAGCAAGGCCGTTTGATGTTCGTTGAAAAGGGAATAGGCCCGTTAATGCACCGGACTTCTCGATCAGTGCGATCTGTACGTCGTCACGCACTTGCGCAACGGCCTGCGTGTATTCCGGCTGAAAAAACGGGCTCTGCAAATAGTGGTCGGCACTCGCAATTGATTTCCACTGACTGATAAGATCCGGAGTCAGATCCTTTGCGGCAATGATTCGGATGTCTGTCATGAGCTATGTTGCTCCGAAACGGAAGATTCATTTGAAAAGGAAACGCGTTACTGAAGCTTCCGGGAGTCGCCCGGGGAAACAGCGAGGAAGTTTTGTCGGGGGCGTCGAGGCATGCAAGAGGCTGCGGTCGTGGTCAATTGTCGCAACTGTCTCCGCAGGCGTCTTAGTCCCGGTCCGATCGGTGTTCCTTTCAGAGCGATTCGTGTGTGATACCACTGTGTCCGCAGCCAGCGGCGAGCGGCATTGTTGTCAACAATGGCGCGCGAGACATCGACCGACTTGTTGGCAAAAGTAAACTTGTAGTCCTCATGGCCTACCCCAAAATCAAATCGCGTGATGCCGTGTTTGGGAGCCTCGAACAAGAGACGTCTGAGTAGAATTTTGCCGGGCGAGTAACCGCCAAATTCCGGATTGTACGTCGGGAACCACCAGTGATAGACATGATCGCTGGTCAACCCGTAGTGTGCCGCGACCAGGTGATCCCCAGCATACATCGCCGACAATGCGGGCTGCAATTTGCTGTCAACAGGCGTTCTCAACAGGTCGTGCAAAAGTATCATAGGCCAGCCAGGAGCCAGCGCGTCCCGCTCGTTGGTCCGCCGATACTGATCTCTTTTCCATTCGATCAGCCGCGTTAAAACTTCCTGAGAATCCGTGCGGAACTCAAAGCGAATCGGCCCGCACTCTCTGATCAGCTTCCGCTCTTTACGGCCAACTTGTTTAAGCTGGCTGCTTCCCTTTTTCTGCATGCTGATTTCCCAGGCCGCGTAACCGTCGGTTAGATCGACATACGGCGCTGGGTTCCGAACGATGACGTTTCGCTGGAAGTCATCCTGCCAGTCCAGCAGCTTGGCGCAAAACAAACGTTGGATACCCGCCGACTTCAGTACATCGCCGGCGGGGATGTTTTTCTCAGGACAGGAGATTATGCCCTGAAAGTCGTTGAGTGATTCTCCGATCGCTGCCGGCTCACCCGTTTCTGCTCTCTGAAACGGGAAGAATGCAACCGGGCGGCCGTCGCTTTCGGCCACGACTATTCTCACATCTGAGTTCACGCGACCGACCGCGAGAGCAAATTGTGGCAGAAAGAACGGACTGCATAGCGCCGGATTGCGGCGCACCATCTGCTCCCACGCCTGAATCTCTTCGGGAGTCAACTGGTCAGCTGTGATTGTGCGAGTAGAAAGCATTTCGGAGGCAGCGAGTGACAGATCAGATTTCGGCGATCAACAGTTGGATATAGCGTGATAGATAGCGATTACTTAATGCCAGACTGGCTCTCTGCTTCAACGATCCTTCGCTCTGACGAAAGTTAATGGCAGCCCACCACTCCAGGGTCAGCAGGCATTCGTAAAGTCGGACGGCCGCAATCGGAACCTCGCTGCCCTCGAAATAGGCACCAAGAAACGCCGACTCCCAGCTGGCAAGTTGTGCGGGGGAAAACAGCGTGCCCTGGGCACGAACTTGCGCTCCTGGTGTTTTCAAAGACATTAAGAAATAGGCGAGGTCTTCATACAGTGGCGCCCGCCAGCGGCACTGTGTGTCGAAGACGGTGACACGCGAGTTGGCTGACACGAGAATGTTGCGTGGAGCAAAGTCACCGTGCGCCACAGCAGAGGGCACACGATCAGGAAGATGCACTGCTGCCGCATCAATCAGTCGGCGACACAATCCCTGAAAGAACGAATGTCTGCCGAGTTGCTGAATAAGACCGTCAGTGAAACGTTCTGCGGCGTCGACAAAACAATCGCGATCCGCGTGTCGAGTTTCGGTGTAGTCGAGATCCGGGAGTGTGTGAAGCTCCTGCAACCAGGTACCGACATTCGCAAAGACGCAGCCCAGCGATTCGGAATTCGACTTGGTATGAAACCGAGTCGCTCGTTTCAATAACGACTTGAGATCGCCGTCCGGTGACTTTTCCATCACCACGACCAAAGGTGATTCCAGCAGTTCGAAGATCGAAATAACGCCGAATCGTTCGTCGTCAAGTGCTCGAAAGTGCCGCTCGATAGCTTCCAAAGCACGAAATTCACGCAGACCGTTGGTCGTGGGTGCTATTTCCGGAAACAGACGCGGCCGAGGAGTCGCAGAAAATTCGTTTGTTTCCGAGTTCTCTAGGCTGAACGGAATCTTGTAAATCACGTTTCGTGATATTCGGCCGTCGTTGACTTCCAGTTCCAGAAGTTGCGAATGAGGTCGCTTAGCGTGATGCACTAGTCGAACTTTCGTCTTTGTTGCATCCAGTTCGCGGAAGAAGTCACACGCATTACGGCCCAGGTGAGACACGAAACGTTCTTCGCTCACGTCGAATCCCGCGGATTGTGGTTTAGAAAGTGTCGTCGCCATGTGTCAGGCTCCCTCTGCCTTCAATAACAGACGGATCGGTTTGTATTTCATCAGCTCCGGAAAGGTATTCCCGATGTCGAGGACCGGAACGCCTGCGATTAGCACAACCGCAGTTCCAACAATCGTGGCGAGCATACGGACAGCAACCGTGTCCTTAACAATACCCGGAACGAGCCACGCAGCGATTGCTATCTGTAACATGACAAAGAACAGCCGCAGGCACTTCCAGTCGATTTCCTTTAGCAGCTTCATGCGGAAGATGGTGATCTGGTTGCCGATGGGACGCATTAGCAACACGACGACGGTCGTCGCTGCTCCGCCCAGTATTCCCCAGCGAGGCACCAACCAGAGGTTCAGTGCAATGGCTGCGATCACGGTCAGAATGTCGGTCAGGAAGATTCGTCCGACGTGCCCGTGAGCTTTCAGAACTTCGTTGTTCAGTCCCACGACAGCGCTCAGATAAAAACCTGTGGCTAGGAGACTGAGAATGCTCGCGGAGTCCGCGTATTCTGTGCCGAAGAGTGTCACCGTAATGAATTCCGGGAGGCACACGCAGGTGAGGAACAACGGAAACGTCGCCACAGCGATCCACGCAGACGTCCGCCAGAAAACTCTGTCGATAGAATCCGTTTCACCGCGGGCAAACATGCGGGAAATGGCCGGAGAAAACAGCAATCGAACGCTGTCCGCCACAAAGCTGTTCAGTCGGGCAACCGGCAGAACCGCTCGGAAAGCAGCAACGCCAAGTGCTCCGTGGCAGAATTCCAGCATCAGTGTCACCAGCGAACTGCGGACGATGACCAACAGATCTGTTGACAACAGTGGGAAACTGAATCCAAATATCTGCCGAGCGGGAATATCAATTTTGTCGCGGCGAAAATACTGCAGGAGATCTGCTTTCTTCAGGACCTTCCACAGTACGACGACGGAATACAGCGTCCCGATGGCTCCACAGACGACAAATGAAACCGCGAGCAGACGGACATCGGAATGGGCGAAGATCAGCGGTACGATGGCCAGCATCTTCAACAACGGTCCGATCAGGTGACGACGGACAAACAGGTCCCTGGGCTTCGCGAAAGTGGCGAACATTTCTTCGAAGATTGAATCGAGTGCTCGTAGCGGCGCCAGCAAAACCAGAATCAACATCAGAGACAACGACAACGGATCGCTGACAAGCTTGGCGCCGATGAATCCCTGAGTCCCCAGCACGAGCACGACGATACCGAGTCCGATGCCAGTCACACAGAAGAGCGTCAACACGATGGTGCCGGCCATCTTACCGAATTCATGCTTCTCCTGAAACAGCGGCGCGAACCGGTTCAGCGTTCGACCGAGCCCGAAGACGGCAAAGCTTGCGCCCATCGACGCGATCGACAGACCATACGCGAAGGCCCCATAGTCTGCCTTCATCAGATAGCGAACCGTGATCACCTGCACGACGAAATTCAGGATGATGGCGATCACTCGCCCGAATGTCAGCAGCGATGATCCTCGGATCAGTTTCTTTGCATCGGACGAAGACGTGGCAGCGCCAGTAATCGCGACGTTGTCGTGACCATTTGTCGTCATGCGATGGCCTCCTGTGCTTCAGCAGGCGGTTGACAGCGGGCCACGCAGGCGCAGGCATCAGCCATCGCCAGCATTAACCAGAAATACCTCACGTATGACATATGCAAAAAGACGCCCATTACCAAGTAGCCGGTGATTGCCAACAGAAAGGCGGACACCGTCTGTTCGAGTTCGGGATTTGTTTCAGCAGTCTGAGATCGGGTGCGCAGCAGCGAGAGAATGGTGGCCGCCAACATGCTCAGAAACAGCAGCATGCCTGGTACTCCGGTTTCCGCCGGAATTTCCAGGAACATGCAGTGCGTCTGGCGCGGGCCTTCTAGGGCTCGCAGTCCACCGACCTGTCCATATTCTCGCGTGTATTCGCCGGACAGATCCGGACCAACGCCGCACACTGGATGATCAATCGCCATTCGGGCCGCAGCCAGCATTTCTGTGGCTCGTCCTCGGATTGCTCCATCCGGCTCTTCCTGACTGGATGACGCACCAAAGACGCCGAGTGCCGTCGGGACCGTGGCAAGTCGAGTTCGATATTGTGGAATCGCGAGCAGCAACAACAGGCCACCAATGCCCAGCATCGCCACCTGCCGCCGTGACACGAATTTCAGCGCTAGCGCCACCATAAGCATCAGCACAAAGGCGATAGCTCCACTTCGTGAGAACGTCAGTGCGCACCCCATCGCAATCAACATTGTCGACACGATGGCGATAGAACGCAGGCCTAGGTTACGTTCGATCCAGAACCGAGACATTGCGAGCGGAACCAGCATCAACATCACCTGAGCGTAGCGATTTTTTTCGCCAATCGGCCCGGACAATCTTCGCTGTCGAACAGCGCCTCGACCCTCTGCGACCTCGAAACCTCTGCCACCTGACAGTTGGCCAAAGCCGCCAAAATCGGAATCGAACGATCGCGTTGCCTGTTGATACACGGAAATGCTGCCCATGAACGCGCCAGCCGCGATCAAGGCCCAGACACTCTTTTTGAGGACCTTCGGCGAGCAGACGACGTTAGTAATCAGAACGTACATCAGAAGGCCTTCAAACACAGTGCCCATCACGCCGTCGATGGCTTTCTCGGGGGCTCGCAAAAACATCGCCGAGACTAACTGCCAGCCAACGAACGCCAGAATCCACGGCAAGGCCGGTCCCACCACGATGCATTGTCTTCGCAGCACAATGTTGTAGAACAAAGGGATGATCAGCGGAGCGGGTACAAGCATTGCCGCGACCGATGGCACTCCGTGAAAACGGACGGCCACAATTACTGCGTTTGAATACATCAGAAACAGCACAACCGGAATTGCGGAATTCGGTCTGGCAAGCACGTAAAAGGCCGCCGGGATCGCTAGGATAGCGGCAAGTGCCACCAGAGGCTGTTGTTCCACAAGAGCGCCGACAGCAATCAACCCGGCGCACACGAATGCCGGTACGATCACAGCGATGCGACCGTCAATGCGAACTTGCGAATTGTCCAGCGGTATCAACATTGGCTACAACTCAGTGGCTGCCGTTAAAGGTTGCGTGTCATTGTCTGCTCGCTGTGGCTCCCACAATACGACCCGTTTTCCGGTCAGCGATTTGAAGGTCGCGACCAGGCAGGCGAAGTTAACCATGCAGAAGAAGAATGGAATCGAAAACAGCTTGCTGCGGCCGAGCCTTGTCTCGTTTAACACCCAACCGAGCAGCGCGGCCATGTAGCAGGCAACCTGGCCAGCGGACGCACACAGATAAAATGGCGACGTTTCAGCAAGCCGAATGCTGCTAACCAGCAACAACAGCAGCGGGAACACCATTTGCCTGCGCAGAACCTTATGAGAGAACAGCTGTACGGAATAGAAGCCATACCGCAACGGATTCAGCAGCGTTCGCATTTGCAGCACACCGCGAAGACCGCGCGTGATAATTCGGACTTTACGACCGAATTCAACTCCGTTGGTGGCGGCGACAGGTTCGTACGAAGCCGCATCGATTGCGAAGACCAAGCGGTAACCACTGGCAATCACGCTCGTTGATGTCGCAAAATCGTCGGTCACGCCTTCAGGGACAGTGCTGAACAGCGAACGTCGAATCGCATAGATGGCGCCCGTGGCTGATGTCACATTTCCGGCCAGAGTCTGCTGGCGTGCTCCCCGAATTCGGTACCAGTTAGAATGAGAGTCTTCAGAGCCCAATTCCGGGCGAGGAGATTTTGATGAGTAATTCGAAGCGAAAACGTCGCAGTCCTGAGCAAGTCGTGAAAGCCCTAGCGGAAGGTGAGT
>JBDNHJ010000265.1:0-11142 GCA_041688835.1 Fuerstiella sp. | reverse complement strand
ACAGCTGGTTCGACATGCGGACCTCCCCCGACACTTCGCGTGCCGAAATTGATCAACATACCCAACCCCTCAGTGGCCGGTTTTAACCCGCACATCAATGGCTGGTTTTAAGCGCTCACTGACACCCGTTTAATGAATCACGCCTGAACCGAGGTGTCTCGATCGAATTGGATGACCACGGGAATACGGCTCGATTTGCATCGGCCGAAGACGCCATTCTAAAGAAACTGGAATACTACCGCGAAGGTGGTTCTGACAAACATGTGCGAGACATTCGCGGAGTTCTGCTGATTCAGGGAGACGCGATCGACTTCGACTACCTGAACAAATGGGCCGAGCATCTGGGAGTCACAAAACAGCTTCAGCAGGTGCTGGATATATGAACGAAGCCGAAACCAGAGCCGAATTGATTGATCCTGCCCTTGTTGCCGCTGGCTGGGGAGTTGTTGAAGATTCTCGTATTCGCCGTGAATTCAAAATCACGGCTGGCCGAATTCAACCCGGTGGCCAGAGAGCGAAACCTCTGTGGGCTGATTATGTCCTGACCTATCGCGGTAAAAAGCGGGCTGCGATGGAAGCCAAGAGCAACGAGAAGGAAGTCGGTGAAGGCGTCGGACAGGCGAAGGACTACGCCCTCCGACTGAACCTGAACACGACCTTTGCGGCGAATGGCAAGCAGATCTACCAGATCTGCATGAAGACTGGACAGGAAGGACTGGTCGATCGTTTCCCCACGCCTCAGGAATTGTGGGACCGGACATTCACCACGGAGAACCAATGGCGGGACAGCTTCGCCGCTGCACCTTACAACGATGTCGGTGGGTCGAAACCTCCACGGTTCTATCAGGAGAACGCCGTTGATGCTGTTCTGGATGCGATCGCTGATGATCGAGACCGCATTCTGCTGACGCTCGCGACGGGAACCGGCAAGACCTTCATTGCCTTCCAGATTGCATGGAAGCTGTTCCAGACTCGCTGGAACCTTCACCGGGACGGTTCACGTCGCCCACGCATTCTGTTCCTTGCTGATCGCAACATTCTGGCCAATCAGGCGTTCAATGCGTTTTCGGCATTTCCGGAAGACGCACTGGTTCGAATCAGTCCCGGAGAAATTAGAAAAGACGGCAAGGTGCCGACCAACGGAAGTATCTTCTTCACGATCTTCCAGACGTTCATGAGTGGCGCCGATGACAAAGCGTACTTCGGCCAATATGACCCGGACTATTTCGACTTCATCATCGTTGACGAATGTCATCGCGGTGGTGCCAATGACGAAAGCAGTTGGCGAGACATCCTTGACCGTTTTTCTCCGGCTGTTCAACTTGGTCTCACAGCAACCCCCAAACGCAAACACAACGCCGACACGTACGCCTATTTTGGCGAACCGGTTTATGAGTATTCGCTCAAGGACGGCATCAACGATGGGTTCTTGACGCCATTCAGGGTGAAACGAATTCAGACCACGATTGATGACTACGTCTACACGTCCGACGATGAAGTTCTGCAGGGTGAGCCGGAATCCGGCAAGGAATACACCGAAGCCGATTTCAACCGCATCATTGAGATCAAAGAACGAGAGACCGCACGCGTCAAAGAGTTTCTCAGACAGGCTAACCCAAACGAAAAAACCATTGTCTTCTGTGCGACTCAGGAACACGCTGCAATCATTCGTGATCTGATCAACCAATACAGTGACAGCACGGACCCGATGTATTGCTGTCGAGTCACGGCAAACGATGGGGCACTTGGTGAGCAATATCTGAAGACGTTTCAGGACAATGAAAAAACCATTCCGACGGTGCTGACGACGTCGCAGAAGCTGTCGACAGGCGTGGACGCTCCAGAAGTCCGCAACATCGTGCTGCTGAGACCATGTACCAACATGATCGAATTCAAGCAGATCGTTGGACGTGGCACTCGACTCTACGACGGCAAAGATCACTTCACGATTTATGACTTCGTGGACGCTTACCAGAACTTCCTCGATCCGGAATGGGATGGACCGCCAGACGACCCAGAACCGCCAAGGCCGCGTCCCAACACGGGCAACGACGATGAAGGCGGGGAAGGCGACGAAGATGGTGGCGACGGTACTCCTGCCCCACCACGCCCGGAGAAGGTCAAGATCAGGCTGGCAGACGGTAAGGCCAGACAGATTCAATCGATGACATCGACTTCGTTCTGGGACCCAGACGGCAGGCCGATCTCGTCACAGGAATTCATGGAAAAACTGTTCGGTTCACTCCCTGCTTTCTTCTCCAGCGAACAGGAACTCCGGGATATCTGGGCCAAGCCTTCGACTCGAAAAGCACTTCTTGATCGACTTGGCGAAGCTGGATTCGGGCTGGGGCACGTTCAGCAGTTGGCACAGTTCGTTTAAGAACAGCTGACTGTTGGCCATTTCGGCCCCGCCACTTTGCTGCCAGCGTTGGATAAATTCGTCAACAGCCATGGAAGTTTGTGATCCTGAGTGGACAGGCCCGCCGGAACGGGCGTTACAAGGCCGCTACCCGGCGGCGACCGAAGCATCATACGGAAAATGGTTGGTAGACTAAGTCAACAGGGTGGCGATATCATGGACTAAAGACAAATCGCGCAAACATCGAACAAAGGTCTTCCCCGGATGGATACGGCAACCTTGTATCCACACTTGAATCGAGCAAGCGATGGTTCCATTCGGATCGGCAACAAAGTGTTGTGTCCCCATGGGTTTTCCCCAAGTGAATCGATCGCGGAGACGTAGTCACCCACATTCGGCAGTGACTCCTGTGAAAACCTTCAATTCGAAGAAGACTGTTTACTGATTGTTGCCCACCTCAACTTCACTCAGTTTGCTGTCGTGCCAGTCGGCGTAGGTTTGGGAGGTGCCGGAGACTTTCCAGGCGTTTCGACCGTTGATGTTTCCGGCGTTGACGACTGCTCCTCCGGCACTGGGACTTTTGAAGGGAACATCTTCGGTGAAGATATAGAAAACCGTGTTGGGCTGCTCAAGCAGCTTGCCGTCGGCGATGAGTTGATCCCTCAGGCTTTTGTAGGACGTCCATGACTTCAGTCCTTCCCTTCGGGCTGTGGAATCCTTCAGCACGATGAACTCATCATCCACCTCGCGGGCGTAAGCTTCGGCGCCGACAACATTCAGCGACAAGAGTGGCGATTCGCTATCGGACGGCTCGGCTGTTTTGGTCACGACCGGGCGAGGTTGCAGGAAGCTGAGCCCCAACACAGGCAGTACGATCTTCAGTTGGTGAAGAAAGTACTCCATGTCGGCGACGTCCGATTCCGGCAGCGGTGGAATTTTCGGAGACGTGTCGTTGGTGATGCGAGCTCGACTGGCGGCGTGGCCCAGACTCACCAGACGGCTTTCCAGATACCGCCCGTGCGATTTCGTGATGTTCTGGTCTTTACTGATCACGACCAGACAACGAGTCCAGAAATCCTTCTTCTCGTCTTTGTCATGTTTCTTCAGCCGTTCCAGAACATCGTCGCCCTCACCGACGTAGACGGCGTCACGAGCGGGTTGTTCGGGGTCCGGCCCGACCAAAATGTAGATTCCTGTACGGAGCACTTCTTCCCGTTTGGCTAGTTCGGCTAGTTGAGACCGAGGAGCGACGAGAATCATTCCCGTCCAGTTGATGATCTCAGTCGTCATGATGCCAGAGGCATCTCCTTCGACCAAATGCAGGCGAATTGTCTTTCCGATCATAATACATTCTCACTTCCCATCTAGGGACGCACTTCCCTGACCTCATTCATCAGGGCCATGAGTGCCTTGCCGCTATTCGATTCCTATTCGGCCACACAACGACGGCTGTTATCCACAAAAAAAGCACGGCCCGAAGACCGTGCTTTTTCTGATAACTGCCCCGGAGAGGAGTCGAACAAATGCCGTTTCCCCCGCCGTTCAGCAACATTCTGAAAACGGTGGCAACACAGGTGGCAACATTGCATCGAATTCGAGCCGTTGCGACCATTTCGCGGCGTTACTGAAAGAGTGGGGATTCAGTGGGACACAGTTGGTGCTGATCTCCGATGCGATGAATCAGGCTGGGCTGAAATTCAGGGCCGTGCCACAGTCATAAGTCAGCCGAATTAGAGATTCATAGCAAATTGCGCTTCTGTCGGAGCAAGGAAACGACTTTCGCAAGTCGCTGCTGTTCCAGGGTTGCCAAGAACTCGTCAACGGACAGGGCAGGATTCTTGAGATTTGCCCGTTGTCGAGCGATGGCCTGATAGACGGCGTCACCATCTAGGTCAATCTGACAAGCGATGAAGTCATCGGGATGCTGGGCTTCAATGTCATATTCGTCGAGAACGGATTTCGGGAAATCCTTGAGGTTGAACGTCACGATCACATCAGCGTTGCACCGAATCGCGGCGGCGAGGACATGCCGGTCGTCCGGGTCCGGCAATGTCAGCCCCGGAATCAGCGATTCATACCCGGTGACCAGCGCGTCGACGTGAGAATCCATCAATCGCTGAGTTCTTCGTAGGCGTTCTTCCGTTAGATCCGGGCGGTTCTTCAGTACGTTACGAATCCATTCGTCGTGAATCTCTGCCGTCCACTGGGCTCGAAACAGTCCTGTCATCGCTAGGTTCATCAGCAGATCTCGCAGCGGAGCCGGATAAAGCACGCAGGCATCATAGATCGCGGTAAATTGCGACACGTCAGTATCCGAGTCCCAGTTCCTGAGCTTCGGCAGCCATCGCTTCCAATGCCTGCTGTCGTTGATCGTTCTGCCTAGCCTTGAACCTCATGACGTCCTCCAACAGGATTCGTCGATGAGCCCCCACTAGGCGGAAAGGCAGTTTTTGTTCTTCCACAAGTTTCACCAGATACGGACGCGAAACATTCAGCAAGTCAGCCGCCTGTTGCGTGGTCAACTCCGCATGCACAGGCATCAGCGTGACGCCATTGCCAAGAGACAACTGAACCAAAATCTCTTTCAGCATATTCAAAGCTGCCGCCGGAATGACGCAGGCTTCGCCGTCGATTTCCACAGAAACAGTCTTCCGCCGCCGTTTCTTAGACAGCAACGCCGACAACTGCCGACTGGATTCCAACACCAGCTTGGTATCGAGCTGATCCGGGGAAAGAGTATCGGGCGTGTCCAGTCGATCGATCATTGTCGCACCTGTTACGTTGTGTCACTTCTGATACATATATGTTATCAGCAAACGCAGCAAACGAAACGAAGGAAATAACCGAAATGTCCGGAATTCGGCTGTTCGCGGAAGAAGACAACGGAACTGCTTGCGTAAAATCACAACGCGGCTACCGGCAGGCTTGATCACCGGCTGGGAAACGCGGTTACCTGACCGCCTGCCGCACCTATTTCGGCTCAGGATGTTCAGTACAGGATCTGAACGACGATGATGCCCGAGGAAAAAGCCTACGCAGTCCACACCGAATTGGAGCAGCTCAGGGACAAACGACTGCATCACCGAACGATGCTTCTGGAAACGATTTTGGATGCCGATCTGTTCGCGACTTCATGGTCGGAGAATATCTGGCGTCTAGTGGACGATTTACTGTCGGTGCTGAGAATACCCGCGATGCTCTGCGACATCTCGACCCGACATTTCAATTTTCCGAAGAGCGAAGATTCCGTAACGAACCTTGTGCTGCTCAGTGAATCTGGTGGCGAGCATGATTTCCAGTTGTCACCGCTCATCTTGAAATCCAACAATGCAAGCTGTTTTCTTCCCGAACATACTTGCACCTTTGAAGAGCTTGTCGCGGCATTGCGAGTCACTTCGTCCATGAACCCGACGTGGCCGATCGACTTCCGAGAATGGGAAGACTACGCCATGGTGTGCTACGAAGTCGTGGAACTCGCGAGGTCGGGTGAGACTATTGAAAATTTCCCGCACGCGACTTTTCGGCGGAACATCGTGCGTTGCGGGAAGCAGATTCAGGCAATCGCATTGTTTGCTCAGGTGACTTTTCCCAATGGGAAATCCGTTTCAACGGAGCCCTTGACACGGTCGGCACCGCCTGCGGAGTTGATCGAAACGTGTCGCGCCGCTGTCAGAAAACACATCAAGGATTATTGCGGACAACGTCCTACTCAAACGGCCATCTACAACGCGGTCGGTGGGACGAAAAAAGTCACGATGCGAGCCGCCAAGATCGCGATTGCAGAAGAATTTCCGGTTCGATAGTTCGGCGAACCGAATCGAACCACCATTGGGATGGAAACGCCTGATCCGCAAGCTCTAATGCTTTCGGTCGCACGACTTCTGTCGTTGTGCTTTGCCTTCGCTATGGGGAGTAATGTTGATGAGTATCGCCGAAATAGACGTGCAGGATTTGCCAGCACTTAGCACAAAAAACAGGTTGCCGAGTGGCTGGTATGCACCCCCCGAAACGTAGACCTGCAAGTACGGGCTAGGAAATTCCCGGTGCCTGTATACATCGGCTCCTGCCCCCGCTGGCGTCGCTCTGATTTGCGGGCATGGCTCGACGATCAGGGCGCAGAAAAGTAGCCGCTCGGTGTACCACCACCAGCGGCTGTGTTCCGTCACGGCACTTCACACCACGGACCCCACTATGTTACATCGCAGCGTCACAATTGGCACATCAAAACCCTCAAAACCTACACCATTTTCGCAATTGCCAGCGATCACGACGGTCGCTGAGGAGCGATCGAAACGACGCAAAAAACGCCACATCTCAACCATTGTCGCTAACGCGATCCGCGCGAAGATACTGCACCTCGAGGAGCGTCACGCAGTACAACAGCAAATAGATATGTTGCGACTCCCCGGTTCTCAGGCGCCAATCCGATGAGCATGCCTGCATCATATCCAACGCGGAAAACGTTTTGGGCATCGCGATTTATTCGGCTTCTCCAGAAGTGTTGCGCGGCCAACGAAATCGGAGTTGAGGCCTGCTGGCTTCTGACCGTGATTGCGTTGGTGGAGGATTCAAAGCGGTACACTGGACCTGTGACGTTCTGGACGAACCAGATTCTCCCCATAACCGGTTTCGCATCGTGGGGGCGACTGGACAGGGCTAGAGCGAAAGCGGTCGAGGCTGGGTGGCTGCATTACCAAGCCGGCAAGAACCGAAGCATTGGGAAATACTGGTGCACGATCCCCGATTCTCTACAGGATGTTTTCGACGACACGCCGGTCGATGCTCTCGACTATCACCAAAATGGTGATGATGCGGAGACGTTCGATCACCAAAACGGTGATGACCAATCTCCGACTATCTCCAAAATGGAGCGCCAAACGGTGACGAAGTGGAGCGCGAAACGGGCGCGAAACGGTGATGGAAACGATGAACCTTCCGTACCTTGCCCTAACCCTTACCCTATTTCTTGTCAGAACCGTTTCACGGATGCCGACATGCAGACGGCAGATTTCATCTGGCAGCTCATCTCTGACATGCAGCCGGATCGGAGAAAGACGAATCTGCAGAAGTGGGCGAACAGCATTCGCCTGATGCGAGATCGCGACAAGCGGACTGACGATCAGATCCGCGAATTGTTCACGTGGTGCAATGACGACTCGTTTTGGCGTAACAACATTCTCAGCCCGGACAAGCTGCGAAAGCAATGGGATGACCTGCAATTGCGTCGACCGGGCGGCGGCGACAACAACCGGCAGGACGACTGGCAAGCCGTCCGGGATGTCGTTCGTCAAAAGTACTCGCCAGATCTTCGAAACACTGCTGACGTTCAAGCAGTTTTGACACCCAAGCAATTTGAAGCAGCCCAGACCGTGGGGCTTCCTCGTATCGCCAACGCGGACAAGTTCGACAAAGAGACACCCGCAGCGTACCGAGCAGCACGAAAGGCAATCGCGTGATCAACACGATTCGAATCCCTCCGCAGAATCTGGACGCAGAACGCAGCGTTCTGGGTTCGATGCTATTGTTGAACGATGCCATCGACGACATCGATCTACGCCCCGATGAATTCTACCGCGACGAACACCAAGCAGTCTTCACGGTGGTTCGCGATATGTGGCGGGACGGTTGCCGATCGATCGACGTTGTCACACTGGCTGAGGAGTTGAGACGCCGGGATCAGTTCGACTCAATCGGCGGGGCGGTGTTCTTAGCGGAATTGATGGACACCGAGCCGCATGCCGCGCACGTCCGACACTACTCAAAGTTAGTTCGACAGAAGGCACAGCAGCGGAATCTGATCTACGCTTGCACAGATGCCATCGAGAAGGCCTACGGTGGCGAATCCGATGAAGTTCTCGCAGAACTCGATTCGAAGCTGCTGAACATCCGTGAGGTGTCTTCAGGTGGCGATATCGTAACGATGGCCGATGCCGTCGACGCATTGGAGCAACGAGAGCGAAACCCGGCAGCGGTACATTCGACTGGCCTTGTGGATCTTAACCGACAAATTCGTGGGGGATTGCGGGACGGTCAACTGATGATTGTCGGCGGTCGACCTGGCAGTGGAAAGTCCGTACTCACTGGACAGATTGCCAAAGCATTCGCCGATCGAGGCGAACCAGCGCTGATTGTCTCGCTCGAAATGGATCGGGCTGAGATAGCTGAAAGATATGTGCAGTCAGTCGACCGGAGAACACTGCGGGCGCTGCCGATCCACTTGGTTGATTCAGCATTCGAAGCCGGACGCATCGCCAGCCTAATCAGGTTGGCAAAGCGAAAGTACAACATCCAGATTGCGGTGCTGGATTATCTGCAGTTGACGGAACCTGAGGATCGGAAAGCCAGCCGGGAACGACAGGTTGCCGACGTCAGCCGGATGAGGAAGCGGCTGGCTGGAGAGCTGAAGATACCCGTTGTGGCAGCGTGCCAGCTGAACCGCGCCAACGACAAAGAGCAACGACTGCCCCGACTATCAGATCTGCGAGAAAGTGGATCGATTGAGCAAGACGCCGATATCGTGCTGCTGTTGCATCAGGACGACGACAACGTGGCGAAAGCCATCGTGGCAAAGCAGCGGAACGGATGCACGGGCGTTGTACAGCTCACGTTTCGCGGCGATATGTTCCGCTTCGAGAATTACGCGAACCAGCCAATCTACGGCGGCGAAATGTGATGACCAACAACCAACGAAACCCAATGTGGCGTCTCCACCAATCAGGCGTCCCGCCAGCGCAGATATCAGCCGCAACGGGCCTAGCGTCCAAGAACATTGAGCTCGGTTTACGTGATTCATCACCAGAGGAAATCGAGCGTCTGAAAAAGATGATTCGTAGCGAAAACGGAATGCTATCTGAGGTGGTGACATGAGACTGCCAGCCAAACTCCAACCGAATTCTGTCCGCGTTGTCGTCGATTCCCGCGTCCTAGAAGTCGCTGCAAGCATCAACACGGAGCTACCGGAGAGCGAACTGCGAACAAATGTTATGGAGCTTCGGGGATGTGGAGCCACAGTTCAGCAGATCGCTAAAGCGATGCGAATCACACAACAACGAGTCAAAGAACTCACTTTATAACTCGAGCAAAGGCCCACAATACGGAAAGCATCACATGACCACGACTACAGCAACCCAAGACGAAATTGACGCCGCTATCCTAGCGGCACTGAGGGACGAAACACGCGTAGAGCGCATCCTTCGAGAGGTCGATGGCAGCAACGCTGAACGCATCGCACTTGCTGCGAAAGATCACGGAATCAAAGTCTCCTACGAGGCTGACGATCATGAAGCAGACCGCATCAGGACAGCAAGGGAGCGAATCGCATCGCAGGTCAAATCACCCGCTGACTTCTGCCTTTACAACGACCTCGATTCCTCCAGCTTCACAGCAGCTGAGATCATCGCCAAAGAATGGGGTTCCGTTGATCCTGAGACGGGGAAATGGTCTGGCGTGTTCATGTATTCTGGTACTGAAAACCCAGACCGCGAACTCATTCAGAAAGAGGTTACCGACCCCGGCAGCGTGCTGACTGATGGATTCGCAACGCCGTGGCAGCAGAAGCAAATCGACCAACTGGCTGACGACAAGGCCAGTGAAGTCGAGGCGGTGAAAGCCAGTCAGAAGGCTGAAGTGGAAGCAGCAGCTGCCCAGAAGAAAGCCGACAACCGCAGACCAGTCGATGTGGCCAATGCCGTCAGGAAGGAGCTCCAAGCAGGCCAGACGATCGTGGAAGCCGTCGTTGCCACCACACCCGGAGCAACCGCCGAAATGGTTAGAACTCAAGCCGAAAAGCTTGGTATCCGCATTTTCGAAAACGCGGCTGAGTACACCACGGTGGACGCGGACGAAATCCAGGCCGAATGGCTTCGAAAGGCGAGTCGATGACCGAATCGGGGCTAACAAAGGACTAACGACATGCGCACAAAGACCCTGAAGAGAGAAACTCCTACATGAAAAATCTCATGCGAGATCGCCGTGCGCAAGAGAGAAGTGGCCCTTCTGGTGAGGCCGTGCGCACAACGGAAAACCGTCATCGGGTTGAGTGGCTTTTCGAGAAGCTGAAAGCTCAAGTTGAAGCCGTCGAGGCAGACGCCGATGCCAGCACGATCGATAAGGCTCGAACCGTCGGGTACTTGGCCAATTCCATTCTGAAAGCAATCGAAGTCGGCGGAATGGCATCACGTCTGCAGGAACTCGAAAACTTAATGGACCGACTACAGGAAAAAACATCATGAACCACAAAACCCGAAGAGAGATATCCGGTTAGCTCAGGTTAGTCGTGTTTTGGTTGAGCAATGTTTTTCCACGTAACGGGCTCGACCATGACAATTTGCTGAACGAGACGGTAAAACAGTTTGCCGCGTTGTTTTGACGTTCGGCGATTGAATCGAAACGTAAATTCGTCGAGGTAGTAGTCCAGATATTTTCCGCCGACAGCGCCTTGATGAGTGCCCAGCAGCCAGCGTTTGAGAAGGGAGGCGACACGATGAACACGAGGAAGAAGTTCCGGAGCCATTTCTTTTCGTCGACTGATGACAGTCACTTCATGAGCGTATCCGATCTTCGTGAGCCGACTGTAACCTCGCCATCCGTCTGTGTGAATCACCGCTTCCGGTTCGGTCACTTCGCTAACAAATGACAGCAGACTTTTGCCACTCACATCGTCCACCCTGTGCATGCGAATCCGTCCCATGCCGTTGCCATCCTCTTCAGCAGCGATCACCACAATATGCTTGTTTTTCGCCCCTCTGCCGCGTTTTCCGTCGGCAACACCACCCACATAAGTT
>JBDNHJ010000264.1:0-17551 GCA_041688835.1 Fuerstiella sp. | reverse complement strand
GAAGTGCTCGCCGGACAGGTTCCGGTTGTTCACTGCGTGAATCGCTGTGTTAGCCTTGCAATCTTTTTTACGTCATTCTTCGCAGTCGACCGGACGTTGTTTCACAGTGGTCAGACGACGAGGTCGTTCAACCCTGGTGGGGGCACAGCGAGAGGGTCGAGAGTCGTGATGCCTCCAACGTCACCGGATCGATGTCCGTCTGCTGCAACGCCTGCACTTCAAGCATTTGCGAGGCACTGACGTATCCGGACTTGCTGAAGATGGCGTAGTACCTTCCTTCGCTGAGCGATTCGAAGCTGATGGCACCGGCTGCGGTAACCTGACCGGGGATGGTTGTGTACTTGCGACCGATGCCTTCCGTTCCGTTGCTCGGCGTGTTGGCCCTTGCATTCTGAATGCTCAATCGAACGCTGACTTGTGAAGGATCACCGCCGTCTTCCAGCTTCAGAGTGCCCACAATCTCTCCCCGATTACTGGCTGAGGCACGGGACAGTTGCACGAGTCCCACATCAATGATGTCTTCTTCGCCGGGCAAGTTGTCTTCCGGAACCAAAAAGTCAACAGGCTTGTATCGATGACAGCGAAAGCCGATGGGAAGCTTCGGGTCGCGAATCACATCGACGAAGAAACCTTCCTCCACAATCATCATTTGCGATAGAGCGGTCTCTGGATCGTCGTTGCCTTCCAATTGCACACGCCCCACAATCAGATGTGCATCGCGATTCATGGCGCGATAGCGATCACGTTCTGCGACAGCGCGCCGCATTCGCTGTTCGAACATCTTTTGAGCCACCGGGAATTCTTTGATCGCGTTCAGCGTCGGTGACTGTGCGCTGGCGGCAGCCGACGACAGTCCGAAAACGACCAGCATCAGAAACGTGATTCGCGGGTTGATATTCATGAATTGACACCTTGTTGCTGTGTTGGATTCCGGTCGGTGCAGTATCGCCTGCGTCGAAGACCTTGGTTGTCGCTCGCCACTTAGCCATGAATTCATTTAGAGGCCTTCCACGGCTGAAGATTTCATTCTGTCCTGAAACTGCAGGATGTAGGCCTGAGCCGACGCGATGTCCTTGGGGCAATTTACATTTCTACCGCAGTTCATTGAGACAGTTGCCATTGCATGTGACTACGTCTGAAACTTTCATCCTGTTTTGATAGCGTTTTGGAATGCAAAACACCAGTCGTAATCACAGAAAGTGCCAATTCGTGCCGGCGACATTGTGGCCAGCGGCGGCAGAAGCACATCCACCACGTCGGATCGACGTTTCGCAACCCCCAGACGCTGTCGAACGGCCATGGTCGAACTCGTTCATTTGCAGTGAACACCTGTACGGTACAATTCGCTGGGGCGACGCTGGGGCGATACAAACTTGGAGCGGACAGTGGTTAGATGTTCCCAAACTGAAGCTTGCAGACAAGTCTTCATCGTTTGGTCGATATCATTCCTAAAGCACTTGGGTGAGGGTTGGCATTCTGATAGGGACGTGGATTGCGTGAGTGCATTTCAGTTCGCCGCTGATTTCGGAGATCCAAGGCGTTCCCTCGCCTGCGTCTTCATACCGCATCGGATCCTTGCTTGAAGCAATGGGATCTTTGTGATCGGCAAAGGCTAACCAGCTTCAACGCACAGGCGTTCCACCTGCTGAGAGAACAATCGTACGTTTTGCATTTGCGATTCGAAACTGGTCAGCGGGACTTCGGAATCGTGGACCTTGTCCATGCGTTTTGCCAGTTGATGATAGTCCGCCGAATCGATCGCCGGCACAGTCAGATCTTGAGCGTTTCCGCGAACCATACGTAGACAGTCGATGACTTCTCGCAGAAACATATAGGCTTCTCGCACGGTCGCCAGCTGGCTGTCCGTTAGCAAACCAGCAGATGCGGCGGCGGACAATGCGGCCAGCGTGTTGGATGTGCGCAGACTCGGATGTTGTTTCCCGAATGTCAGCTGCAATGCCTGCACAGCGTATTCACAGTCCACCAGACAGCCTTCGCTAAGCTTGGCGTTAATCGTGCCTCCGTGGACGAGCTGTCGAATTTGCTTTTCGCGCATGGCCCGCATCGCGGCAAAATCGAAGGTTTCCTCACTGTAGATCAACTCATCGCGGACGCTGACCTGTTCCGCCGCAAAGGCTGCATCAGCACCGATGCAGCGCAGCTTCACCAACGACTGCCGTTCGTATGGCCAGGCGTCACCGGCGCGGCCAAAGTAGCGTCGAAACGTGGCGGCGGACACAGCCGGCGAACCCGCTTGGCCATAGGGTCTCATCCGCAAATCAATTTCAAAAATGCCTTTGTGTCGAGCTTCAATGGTTTGGGTAATCAGTCCCACGAGTCGTTCGAAGAAGTTCGAATTCGAGATTGCTGCGGTACCATTTGTTTCGCCATCTTCCTGAAAGATAACGAAGATCTCGATGTCCGAAGCAAAGCCCATTTCCACGCCGCCGAACTTTCCCAACGCTGCGATCGTGTAGCGGCACACGTGACCGCCTGCCGCCAGCGGCACGCCATGCATGTCAGACAATTGTTGCCACGCGCGAGCCGCTGCGGCTTCCACAACAACTTCGGCAAGTTCCGTGATTTCGACCGAAAACGAACCGAACGGGCCGCAGTGTCCCAACACGTGTCGCAGGTCGATACGAAACAGATGACGATCCTTGAACCGATTCAAGGCGGCATTCACACGGTCCGATTCTGTTTCGGAAATCACTTGGCGTAGTTCGTTTTCGAGTTCATCGCGTGCGACACGGCGTTCGAGTTCGCCCGATTCCTGCATCAACACCAACAGGTCTCGCGAACGCACTCGCAAAAAGTCTTCCCACAAATATCGGCTCAACCCCAGCACATGGCCGACATTTCGTAGCACCTGCGGTTGCCGAAGCGCGGCGACGTTGCTTTCCCAGTGCGTCTGCGCCAACAGTTTTTGCAATAAGTCTCGAAACCGCAGCAAAGCATTCAGCGGATCGTTGTTGGACGGCAGCCAGTGAGTAAATTGTTTGATCAGCGTGACTGCCGTTTCCAGCTCTTCCAGTCGACGCGCGTCGTTGATGGCGCTTCCATCGGCTTCTGTCACGTCCAGAACATCTTGAATTCGGCCATCCGACGCGCCTAATTCTGCACTGGTGATCCGAAAGCCGCAGAGTCCCAGAGCCGCGGACAGTTCGAAAAAGAAACCGAAGCTGTCGTCGGCGGAGATATTTAGCTTTGTCGTGCCCTGCGGCGAATCTTCGGAAACACGGATCGACAAATCGGGCTGAGGGTTCGAACTTTCGGGAATCGCTTCAACGCGATCACAAAAGATCTGTACCAAGTTCCGCCGCACGAGTTCGCCTTCTCCAGAACGGTACTGCGCGATCATCGCTTTCAGCGACGTTTCGATTTCATTGGCCAGTGTCACTCCGAAGCTCGCACTCGTCGGCGAACTCGCAGACGCAGCGCTGGTGATCAGGAACAGCCCCAGAAAACGACCGGGGGGAATCACGTGCCCGAAGCGATTTCGACCGGCCCCGACAACCGTGCAGCCTTCTCGAATATCCAGTTGCTGAGCAAAGAACAGCCCGCAGATCATGGACAACAATTCGGGCGTGTCGAGGCACACGACGGTCACCAGAGCGTGGTTGTTGCCCCAAGCTTCGCTATGCACGCGACAACGCTGGCCGCCTTCGACATCGTCCAGCATTTGTGCCCGTAGTTGTTGATGCGGGCTGTTATCCGCTGCAAAATAGTGATCCAAGGATGAAGGCATCGACCTTGGCGACGGACGCTCCTGAACCGGCCGTTTTGCAGACGGTCCTTCGTTGCGGACCCGATTGCTGGCTTGACTACTGTTTTCACGACTGTTTTTTTGGGCAACGCCCTTGGATTTGTGAAAGTAGCTATCGAAGATCGCCCGCACTGCTCGACGATGTTCATCAAAACGCTGCAACAGCTCCGATTCACTGGGATAATCCAGACGGCGGGCCAGCCAGTTTCGCTGTTCGGGGTCCGACGGTAATTCGTGAGTCTGCTGGTTGTGCAGCAGTTGCAGCGCGTGTTCAATCGTCCGCAGAAAAATATAACCTTCTCGAAGTTGTCGGTACTGCGTAACATCCAGAATTCCGAATTCCGCCAGTCGCACCAGAGCGTCCAGAGTATTCGCGCTGGCCAGTCGGGGTTCCTGATTTCCGTGCGTCAGCTGCAATGCCTGCACAAGGAATTCGATATCACGAATTGATCCCGCACCAAGTTTGACTTCGATGGCCAACTTGCCAGCCTTGCGAAGGCGATCTTCGATATAGCCTTTCATGCGACGAATGCTGTCGAACACGTCCGCCGAAGAAGTTTCGTACAACACGGCTGGCAGCCGCTTTAGGAGTTCGTTGCCGGGACCAACAGGCCCCGCAATCACGCGCGCTTTTAGCAACGCCTGTTTTTCCCAGAGCTCGGCATCAGTCAACAGATACTGTTCGTAAGTATCGGGAGTACTCACCAGCGGCCCGGCATCTCCCCAAGGCCGCAGTCGCATGTCGACTCGATACAGAAACCCGGACGAAAGATTATCGCTGAGCGCATCGATCAGTCGTCGCGCAATGCGTTGCGTGGTGGCCGTGGTTTTGTTGGCTACGAAAATCAAATCGATGTCGGAGCTATAGTTCAATTCTTCGCCACCGTGCTTGCCTAGCGCCAGCACGCTGAACGGTTGCTCATCCACGTGCGCATCATCGCACACGACTTTCAGGCAGACCTGCACCATCGCATCGGCCAGCAACGAAATCTGCAGCGTCACGAATTTCAGATCCAGTAGTCCGAAGGCATCGCACATGCCGATTCGCAACGTCTCCCGTCGTTGATAGCGCCGCAACACAGACAGCCTATCGTTGACGGTGGTGCAGGGTTCTGTGAGTTCCAGCGCTTCGGATAAGAATTCATCGCGAGACTTCATTTCCGCCGTCCGACGTTCGGTCGTCAGTTCGTGCAGGGCGGAAGGTTGATTGAGCAACGTCTGAGTCAGGAATGGACTACCGCATGCCAGCCGGCCCAGAATTTCCAGAGACCGCGGGGTCTCTTTGAACAAAGAAAACGCCTGTTCGGCAGATTGACTTTTGGCCACAAACTGATCGACAGTGTGAATCACGTTACCGGGCAAGGGCGCTTCCAATAGAACTCGCAGCAGAGTTTTGTACCACTGCGGGTCGGTCTCCTGATTTTCTGAAAACTGACAATTCTGATACGCTATTCGCAAGCGGATGAGGCAATGCGTGGCGTCCGCAGCGTCAGAAACGCCCGCTTCGGAAAGCAAACTCGTGTTCTGGTCGAAATCCGATTCGAGAAGCTTGTCAAACTGCGGAAACATCGTAGAAACGCTACCCACGCACAGATGACGATCGCCATCCGGCTGTGCTTGTGAAGTTGTAATCGAACGCAGATGGCCACCTTAACCAAGTCCCGAGCTTACGTCATGACGGAACCCAGTCGAGAAACCCTAGAAACTTTTGAAAATCCATTTCCGGGGCGTGATTATCTCATCGAAACAGTGGCCCCTGAGTTTACCTCGATGTGCCCCAAAACCGGGCTGCCCGATTTCGGCACACTGACAATCGTCTACATTGCCGACAAGGTGTGCTACGAACTGAAGTCGTTGAAGATGTATTTGCAGGAATTTCGGAATTACGGGGCGTTCTACGAGCGAGTCACCAACACAATCTTGGACGATCTGGTGGCTGTAACACAGCCACGTTGGATGAAGATCGAAGCCGCTTTTACACCGCGCGGCGGAATTCGCACGACTGTGGTGGTGGAACATGGTCAAAAGCCGTAGTTTCCGCAGCTGATGAGTGGTGTCACGCAGCGACGTTTTGGCGACCACGGCAAACACCCGTCCGGAACACTTAGGATTATTTCAGGAACAGCAAACATGGCCAAGGCATGGGGCGGCCGATTTCAACAGGACACAGATCCTCGCGTTGAAGCGTTCACGGAATCCATCAGTTTCGATAGTCGACTGTACGAAGTCGACGTCCGAGGTTCTCAGGCTCACGCCACAATGCTGGCCAGTGTCGGGTTGATCACAGACGCAGAACGCGATCAAATTTGCAGCACGCTGGATGTCATCAAAGCGGAAATTTCGGCCGGCGACTTTCCGTTCAAGGCGGAACTCGAAGACATCCACATGCACATCGAAAGTGCATTGATCGCTCGTATCGGAGACACGGGTCGCAAGCTGCACACAGGTCGCAGCCGCAACGACCAAGTCTCAACGGACCTGCGGCTGTACCTGCGAGATGCCATTGATTTACTGGACGGCTTGTTGCTGGAATGTCAGCAGGCATTCGTCGAACGCTGCGATCGCGATGCGGATGTCATTTTGCCGGGGTATACGCATCTGCAGCGAGCTCAACCGGTCAAAGCGGCGCACTATTGGCTGGCATATTGCGAAAAGTTTCAGCGAGATCGTGATCGGCTGGCGGACTGTCGCAAACGCGTCAACATTTCTCCGCTGGGTGCAGCCGCACTGGCCGGAACATCGTTACCGATCGATCGCGAGATGACGGCGAAGCTGTTGAAGTTCGCGTCCGTCGCCGGCAACAGCCTAGATATTAGCAGCGATCGAGATTACCTAGCCGAGTTCGTGTTCTGTCTGTCACTGATTTCGGCTCATTTAAGCACGTGGTGCGAAGAGTGGATCATCTGGTTTACCACAGAATTCAACTTCATTCAGCTGCCAGATGCTTACACCACCGGTTCGTCCATTATGCCGCAGAAGCGAAATCCCGATGTGCTGGAACTGATGCGCGGCAAGACAGCGCGAGTCATGGCGGCGGTTCCTCAGGTGCTGATTCTCATCAAAAGCCTGCCGATGGCGTACAATCGGGACCTGCAGGAAGACAAGCTGGCGTTGTTTGATGCGTTCGACACCGTCAAAGCCTGCTTGGAATTGACGCCAGCGATTGTGTCCGGGGCGGAACTCAAGCGTGATCAAATTCGCTCACGAATCGAAGACGGATTTCTGGACGCGACCGCACTGATGGAGTACCTGATCAAAAAAGGCGTGCCAATGAGAACCGGCCATGGAACGGTCGGCAAACTGGTTGCCAAATGCGAAGCCACCAAATCGCGGCTCAAGGATTTGTCTCTGCAGCAACTGCAAGAGGCCTGCGAACTGATTCAGCAGGACGTGTACGACGTGCTGGGTACAGAAAATGCCATGAAGGCACTGCAGAGTTACGGTTCGGGCGGGGAACAACCGGTGGCAGATCGCGTCGCTTATTGGAAAACGGCTCTCCGGAGTCCCGCGTAACGCAGTCAGCACTCGTTCAGAAACAACCGGCCACAATAAGACCAGCCGTTTTGGCGCTCGCCACGGACTTGAGCTTGGAAAACGCATCGTGTTTCGGAATCAGTGGCGAGCGCCAAAACGGCTCGTGATGCAAAGTCAGCTGATTTGCAGTCTGTCGAGAATTGTTGCACACTCCCAGATTAGCCCACGCAACTTCCCGACTGAAGACAACTCATGACTGCATCCGCCAACGATTCTCCATCAACAACGATTCGGCCCGCCGGCACCAAATGGTATTCCCGAATCGGGCCGGGGCTGATCACCGCCTGCGTGGTCATCGGCCCAGGCAGCATCATGACCAGTTCCAGAATTGGGGCCACGGATGGTTATTCGATGTTGTGGGTGGTCGCTGTTTCCGTGGTCTTCATGCTGACCTATATGTCTCTGGGCGCAAAACTGGGAGCCGTCGGAACGGGATCTCCCTGCGATTTGATCCGCCAAAAATCCGGGCGTGGTCTGGCCATTGCCGTGGGCATTAGCGTGTTCTTTATTTCCGCCGCGTTTCAATCGGGAAACAACATTGGCATCGCCGCAGCGTTTGAAGCATTCATCGACAACCAGTTCGCTGTGACCGCCATGGTGATTGCTTTTAATTTGGTCGCGATTTCTTTTCTGTTTGTCTTTCGAGACATGTACAAGATGCTGGAACGCGTGATGATGGCCTTCGTCGCCGTGATGCTGGTCAGCTTCGCGATTAACTTGGTGAGTCTGAAACCCGATCTGACAGAACTGATGAAAGGCTTTGTGCCTTCGCTGGGAAAATCCGGAGATTCGCTGGCTGTATTGGGGCTGGTGGGGACAACCTTCGTCATTGGAGGCGCGTTCTATCAAGCGTATCTGGTGCGGCAGAAGGGCTGGAAGATCGATGACTTGAGCAGCGGGCTGATCGATGCGCGGATTGGTGCGGGAATCATGTTTCTGATTACGCTGATGTTGATGGCTACAGCCGCCGCCGCATTTCATGGCACGGACAATATCGAAATGAAGGATCCCGTGGCCGTGGCGACTGCGTTAGAAGCCACGTTTGGTCCCAGCGCAAAGATTATCTTTTGCTTGGGGCTGTTTTCGGCCGCGTATTCTTCCTTTCTGGTGAATTCGATGGTCGGAGGATTTATGGCTTCCGATGCGCTCGGGTGGGGCAGCAGTCCCAAGGATCGTGGACCACGAATTCTGACGACAGCGGCACTGCTGACGGGGATGGGAGTCGGCATCGCCGTGATCGCATTCGACTTCGACCGCACTCCCACGATTATCGCCGCTCAGGCCGCCACCGTCGTGGCGGCCCCGCTGATTGCCGGTGTGTTGTTGTGGCTCACCAGTTCGAAGGATGTGATGGGAGCTCACGTCAATCGCCCAAGCACCACAGCCTTTGCTGCTGTTGGTTTGCTGATCCTGATCGCAATGGCGGCAAAAACGGCATTCATCGATCTGCCCGCAAAACTTGACTCGTACCTGCATCCGCAACCCATTGCGAACGTGGTCCAGACCAGCGAAATTTAGAGCAACTACGGCGACTCTAACGCGCGTTCAAACTGATCGGGCGGCGCAAAGTCTACGGCGTACGAAACCTTTACGTTGAAGCTCGGAGACGTCCAGAGAAACTTCGGCAGACTTTGCCATTGCAAGATTCTTAACACAGGTTGCAGGACGATCACAAACCTACTCCGGCGTGGAAAACCCTTTCTAACAAAAGCAGAGTCATCCAGGAGCTAGGTTTTGCCCGACAAATCTGTCGTTAGCATGACCGCAGACTCTGCGCGACCACGGTGTCTTGGGGATTGAGACACTTGGCGCACAAAATATTCCACATCGAACATTTTAGGTTGCATACTCTTAACGGAAGGGATTCCGGTGATAAGAGAAACTCTGAAGGATCAGAGACTAACTTCCCGTCCGAATCCCACACAGTCCATTCGTTTTTCAAAGTCTTGACCAAACTCTGCTGAACATAGTGGACACTTTCGCTAGAGGTAATCACTAGATGCCGCGACCCAGCTCACGCAATTCTTCCGGGCGACGAAACATGCTGGCAGCATGCGTCACTTTCTTCAGTGTTGGTATTCTGTATTCCAGTTTTGACCCGGTTCCGGCCGGCGAAGATCTTGCCAACTACGAGCCACCGCAAGCCGCCTACACAGTCGATGAATCGGACGTTCCGGTTCCTCCCCACGCCGACGTCGTCCCGGCAGTTTACACCGAACAGACGACCAACAACCCGACCGAAGCCCCTGGACAGACTGAGCAGACCGCTCAACCGTCGCAGGGCAGCGTTCTTTCGAACAACGAGACCATCAAGTTTTGCGTTCTGCTGCTGCAGGATGGCGCTCGCTACATGAAAAACCTGAACGACTACACCGTGAACTTTCACCGTCAGGAACGCATCGACGGAGACATGAAAGAGCAACAATCGATTGCGATGAAGGTTCAACACGCTCCCAATTTCTCCGTCTACATGAACTGGCAAACCGGTGATCGCGGTCGCCAAGTGCTGTTCAGTGACAGCTATGACGATGGATCGATGGTCGTCAAATTCGGCGGCATTAAGCGATTTCTACCGGCCGTCCGAATCGACCCGCACTGCAGTCTGGCCAAAGCTGAGTCTCGCTATCCGATCACCGAAGCTGGCGTGCTGGGCATGATCGAACAAATCCTGAACCACCGTCAGGAAGACTTACGGCGAGGCCACGGGGTCAGCTGTGTGCGATTGACGGACGACGAGTTCGACGGCCACCAGTGCTATCGATTTCTGCTGACCTATGACGAACCCAAGTTCAACGCCGTATATCGCAAAAGCATTCTGCTGGTCGATTCAGGACGACACATTCCACTCATGGTTCGCAACTTCACTTGGGCGACAGACAGCGAAGACCTGTCGGAAGAAGAGCTCGACGCAGCAACCCTGATCGAAAATTACTCCTTCACCAGACTCGATATGACTTCAAAGCTGGCGTCAAAAGACTTCAGTCGCGAAAACCCCAAGTACCGCATGTAGCAGACGTCAAAATTCATCAACCTTGCACTCATCAGAAAGCCCTCCTGCCAAATCGCAGGAGGGCTTTCTGCGTTTCATGAACCTACCAAGTCATCTCGTAGGCGAATTCAGCTTTACCGGGGCCATCGAACATCACGGGCATCAGTAATTCCTGTTTGCCAGCGATCGTGCGCAGAACCGGGGTGCCAGACGGGAAATTCAACTGCACCGCTTTGTCCAGCAACCAACCTGTCTGGTTCTGTTCGATGCTGTCCGCCGCCGCAATTCGGAAGTACAAACCGGCGACAGGCTGTTGTGCGGACAATGTCAGCGTGCGACGCAGTGCCGAATCTGGCTGGCCACCAATCGGCTGAATGTCGTCGATGGCAGAAACGCCGTTCCACGAATATCGAAACGCGGGTCGTCCGGCTTCGTCCAATTGGTAGCCGTTGAATTCGAAACCAGCGGATCGAGATGCTTCCGTCGGCCAAGCTGTTTCGAGGTTCTCCAAAACCGCCAGCGGTTGGCCCGACGTCAGTGGGATCACATGGTCACCCAGCGGCGATTGAGCTCCTTGGCCGCGACCATTCCAGTGTTTCGACGCGTCGATGAAGGCTCCGTGCCAGATCAGCCGCAGATTCATTTGTTCTGCGTCCCAAGCAATATGAGCTTTCTCCGGATAGCCGACGGCGATCCCGCGAGACGACAGACCTTCGATAAAGTTGCGATAGATAATCGGTTTGTCGATGGGTTTCAGTTCGATGGCTTGCACTGTGAGCCCCGACGGGATTTTCGCTTTGGCACCGGCGGACAGGTATTGCCAGATCGCTTCGATTTGCTGAGAAGTATCGCCGTGCAGAATCTTTCGCACCACGGTTTGACCGTTCGGCCAGGCTCCCGGCATACGTGTTCCGGGGCGGTATTCTTGAGGATTGATCAGGTAACGATGGAACCAGTCGCGCCGCAGACGTTTTGTCATCGTCGTCATGTCGACGGACTGAATGCCGGTGGCCTTGTACTTGTCAAAGTAGTGACACTTGATACATGACAACGCCTTGTCACCAATCATCAACCGAGCTTCGGCGAGTACTCGATGCTCAGGATCAACGAACGCGACTTCCGGAACTTCGGTACGCCGATCGACTTCCGCGAACAGTTCAATGAGCTGTCCCACATTTTGTTCCCCGAATTTTGGCATGCGAGTCGCCATATACGGCCGATCCTTAGCGCCATTGTTCATGACTTCTTTTAACCAGCTGGTCTGCAACTTGTCGCCCACGCCGTCAAGGTGAGGTGGAATGCGACCTTCGTCTCCCATTTCCGGAATGCTACCGGTGAACAAAGCGTCCTGCTGGCGTGACACACCGCCAAATTTGTCGCGCTGATGACAGGCATAACAATTCAGCGTCAGCATCGTGGACGCGATCTTGGCTGGGGAAGTCAACTGCTGGCCGCGATCCATCAAAGCCGTCGTGACGGCCTCGTGGATGTCTTGCCGCTGTTGGCCCGTCAACGCAAACTTGGGGGCCGCTGCAGACGATGTTTCCGACAGACAGCCCGCCGTCAGATTCAAATCTTTGAAGTCCGGAACCGCTGTCGCCAGTGCCTTCAGGTCTTTGACGGCATCGTGTTGATGACACGAGGCACAGCCTCGCTTTACAAACAGTTCGCGGCCTTGAGCCACAAGTTCAGGATCAACCTGAAATCCACTTTTCTGTTCCGGCGGCTGTTCCGTTTCGCTAATGAGGCCACTCATTGGCTGACGCGGAAGATCTGGGCCAGCGATTTCGACGGTCAGCTTCTCTTCGCCGCCCGCTTCGAAATACTCTACCACAACGGCATGCGGGCCAGCGGTGAGGTCGACTGTTTTCTGTTGAATGCTATGCGGATGCACACCATCGGCATTGATGATCTCCTGACCATCCAGCAACAATCGGCTGCCATCGTCGCTGCCCAAAAAGATCTCGTACGTTCCGTCTTGAGGAATATGCAAAAAACCTCTGAACCGCAGACCGAAGTTTTCTTTCTTCCCCGACACGGCCACATCAAAGTCCGTCGTCAGACCGCTCGACTTCGGTTTCAATTCATCAAAATTTGGCAAAGCCTGCCATGAGCCTTCGAAGATCTCGAACGCGAGTCCCGCTTCAACCTCAATGTGCTGCAGCAAATAATTGGCGATGTCATTGGCTTCTTCGTCTGCCAGATTCAAGGCTGGCATGCGACCAGAAGGCCGGACAGCATGTGGGTTCTTCAGAAAGCCGCTGAGGCTGGCGACCGTATACTTGGTGTCTGGCTGGCCGATCGGCATCACGTAGGCCGGACGTTCAGCCACCGGCAGTTCCAGATTTCCGTGGCATGCGGCACAACCGATCGTGTGAAACAGTTTCTGACCTCGATTAACGGCCGCCGCAGACACCGCTGTCGGGCTGGTGACGCCACCGTCTTTTAGAAAATGCGTCAGTGCCTCAACCGCCTGCTTGCTGTTGGCACCGTGCAACACGTGTGGCATTGCTGTGCCCGGCTTTGTTGCCTGCGGATCGCCAATGAACGCCCGCAAATGTTCAGCGGTGATTCGTTTGGCGGCTGCTGTTAAAATCGGGGCCTGCCGCTGGGGCAGCGTTTCTGGCAAGATCGAACCGTGGCACGACTGGCAATTCAATTCAGAAATCAGCAGGTTGCCAGCATCCACAGCGGACAGATCTTCAGCTCGAAAACGCTCATAAGCAGGCACGATCGCATGAGACGCCGTGGGTTCCTGTGCGGTGACCGCGTTCGGATTGCAAAACAGCATCGCGACGATTGCGAACAGCGGCAGAAGGTTTGTAGTCCGGCCTTGAGGCGGAAGCGAGCGCAACAATCCGTGCAAGTTTCGCCTCGAGGTGGGACTACCAACGAACGGGACCATCAAGTCGAGTGGCATGGGGCGATAGTTTCGAATCACGACGGGCGCGCCTTGTTGGGTGTGGTAGGATTGACGGTTGCTGGAGAAACTGTCGTGGGATTGCGTAACCGTTACTTGCCCTGCGGCTGTTCGTGGCGGAGCAGCGGAAAGAAGATCACATCGCTGATTTTGCGGCTGTTGGTCAGCAGCATTGCTAGGCGATCGATACCGATCCCCAACCCGCCAGCCGGAGGCATGCCGACTTTTAGTGCCTTCACAAAATCGTGGTCCATTTTGGCCATCGAATCTTCTTCCGACATGCCGTCCAGCTGTGTCAGGAACAGTTCTTCCTGCAATCGTGGATCGTTAAGTTCTGTGTAGGCGTTGGCGAGTTCCATGCCCTTGACGAACAACTCGAACCGTTCAGCGATATTGGGATCGTCCTGTTTTCGCTTCGTCAACGGACAGATAGACGCCGGGTAATCGGTGACAAACACGGGGCCCTGCAAGTGGTCTTCCACAGTCGCTTCGAACACGTCGTTGACGATGACGTCCGGATGACGCCCTGCGGTTTCGATGCCCCGTTTTTGGGCCACTTCCGCCACCGCAGCGGTGTCTGACATCTCACAGCCAGCATGCGTTTTGAACAGTTCGCCGTAAGGACAGCGCGGCCAGGGTGGCGTCAAATCAATCGTGTCGCCGTCAATGCCCCAGGGAATGATCAGTGAATCACTGACAGATTTTGCCGCATTCACCACGATCTCTTCCGTCAGGTCCATCATCGTGCGATAGTCGCCGTAGGCCTGATAGATTTCGATCATCGTGAATTCTGGATTGTGGGTTTTGTCCACACCTTCGTTACGGAACACGCGGCCAATTTCGTACACGCGTTCAATCCCGCCGACCATCAACCGCTTCAGGTGCAGTTCCAGAGCGATCCGCAGATACAGTTCCATGTCCAGCGCGTTGTGGTGTGTGGTAAACGGCCGCGCGGCAGCTCCACCAGCAATGGCGTGCAGCACGGGCGTTTCGACTTCGCAGTATTTGTGACCGCGAAGTGTTTGGCGAATCGAATCGATAATCGACGAACGTTTCAACAACCGATCCATGACGCCATCGCCATAGATCAGGTCTTTATAACGCTGACGCAGTTTGGTTTCTTCGTCTTCGAGCCCGTGGTATTTTTCGGGCGGTTGAGTCAGCGATTTGCACAACACGGTTAGATGCTCGACTTTCACCGACGCTTCACCGCTATCGGTTCGGACGGCTTTGCCGTCGACGCCAATCAGGTCGCCGAGATCCAGATGCCCCATCAAGGTCCATTGTTCTTCGGACAAATCGCCACGAGAAAACAACAGCTGGAAGTTTCCGGTCTGGTCTTTGATGTCGTAAAACCGCAGCTTGCCGGCCTTGCGCCGCAGCACAATCCGCCCTGCGACTCGCACATCGGGCCCCGCTGCCCCGGCTGACTCAGGCACAAGTTCCCGCGCGTCTTTGATTGACATGTGATTGTCGAATCGCTGACCGAACGGGTCCAGACCCAGATCGACGATTTTGTCCAGCTTGTCCAGGCGAGCTTTTTCGAAACGGTCTGGCTTTTGCGCCTTCTTGGAACCCGACGTTTGTTCGTTTTGATCTGCCTGTGACATCGTTGCCGATTTCTTCCTGTGGAATCGATAAGTGTGTTCTGAATGTTGCCATCGAAGGGACAACAATCCACGCATGGCCATCTGCCATGGCATGCGGCAGACTATAGAGGCTTCCCGTCGGTTGAACTACCATCCACGGCAGCAGAACTGCAGGTTTACCAAGTCCCGCAGTCAGACGCCCGGGCGCACGATCACCTGAGAAACGCAGACCAAAGTCGGCCTCGGCTTGAACTGGTCGAAAGACGTGGATAAATTCGGGATTGCGAGGGCTGAATTCGCCAGCATCATCTTTTTGTTTCCCACAGCTTCACGGAAATCCGCAGTCAATGAACTCTCCCGCAGCTCGACGAGCACTGATCAGCGTCAGCAATAAACAAGGGCTCGACACGTTCGTCAAGGGGCTTGTGGAACTCGGTTTCGAAATCCTGTCGACCGGCGGAACTCGAAAATTCCTCGAACTAGCGGGAATCAATGTCATCGATGTGACCACCTATACGGAATTCCCTGAGATCATGAACGGGCGTGTGAAAACGCTGCATCCCAAGGTTCATGGAGCCATCCTAGGACGTCCAACGCTGGAATCCGATGCAGTGGCAATTGCCGAACACGGAATCGTGCCCTTCCAGCTGGTGGTGTGTAACCTGTATCCGTTTCAGGAAACGATCGCCAAGCCCGGCGTCACCATTCCGGAAGCCATCGAACAAATCGACATCGGCGGCCCGTCGATGGTCAGATCAGCCGCCAAGAATCACGCTCACGTCGCCATCGTCACGTCACCCGACCAATACAACGACGTGCTGCAGATGGTCAAAGACGACAACATGGACGAAGCATTCCGGCGTAAACTGGCGGCGGCGGCTTTCGAAATGACGGCCAGCTACGACCGTGGCATCGCCGACTACATGGCACAAATGACTGCGGATGTGGCGGATGAACAGTCTGACTTCAGCCAAAACCTGAACCTGACATTCAAGCTGCAATCAACGCTGCGGTACGGCGAAAATCCTCATCAGAAGGCGGCGTTCTATGTCGAAAAAAATCCGCCAGCGACATCGATCGCCATGGCGAAACAGCTGACGGGCAAGGAGCTATCGTACAACAACCTGATGGATCTCGATTCGGCAAAGTCCATTGCTTCAGAATTTTCTGATCCTGCTGCGTGCGTCATTAAGCACAACAATCCCTGCGGCTGTGCCGTGGCGGCCACACTGGCCGAAGCGTTTGAGAATGCTCATGCGGGCGACCCCATCAGCGCGTTCGGTTCCATCATTGGATTAAACCGCGTCGTCGATCTGGCAACCGCCGAACGACTGTGCGAACCCGGCCGATTTATCGAAGCCGTGATTGCTCCGGGATATGATGCGGATGCGTTCGAATTACTGACAACGAAACCCAAATGGCGAAACAACGTCCGCTTGATGGAAGGCGTATTTTCCGACGCGGGCAAAGGCGCGGCCGAATATCGTCGCGTGTCAGGCGGACTGTTGATTCAAGATCGCGACGACCTGCCGCAGCTGGAAGACGATTGGAAAGTTGTCACCGAACGCCAGCCAACAGACGAAGAAATGGCAGACCTGCGTTTTGCATGGAAGGTCTGCCGCCACGTCAAATCGAACGCCATTGTGTTCGCAAAAGGCGGTATGCTGTTGGGTGCGGGCGCTGGGCAAATGAGTCGTCTGGACAGTTCGTACATTGCAGGCATGAAGTCTGGCGATCGCAGTCAGGGTGGGGTCGTTGCCAGTGATGCGTTCTTCCCGTTCCGCGACGGCATCGACGAAGCCGCCAAAGCCGGGATCAAGGCTGCCATTCAGCCCGGTGGATCTCGCAACGACGGCGAAGTCATCGCAGCCTGCAACGAACACGGAATCGCCATGGTACTGACCGGTCGACGCCACTTCCGCCACTAAGCATGGGAGCGGCAAAGACGTCGTATCGGGGGCATCTGGCCATCGAAAACGACAAACAGTCGATTTTGTCAGGATAGGCCATCTCCGCCATCTCCGCCGCCTGACGACGAAACTGAATCACCAGCGTTGTCACGAGAAACAATGGATCGCCGTTGTCAAGCATCACTGCAGGCTCCCGATTTTTCGGACAGCAGTTGCCGATTCTCAGTTGGGCAACCGGGGGACACAGCACTTTTTCGGTATCCGAATCCGATCCGATCTAATAGTGCTGTGCCCCCATGGATCATAGTAGCGGAAGGGCGCAAGCCGTCCGGTTTTGCGACACCGGACGGCTCGCGCCGTACCGCTAAATCGGCAACTTATTTATGGACGGTCACTCAGGAACTTAGAGCCTGTGTTGCGTTTCGATCGGGCAAGATTCACGACTAGCAAGCGTCTCACCCGGAATCGAGCGTCGTAGGACAGGCTCCCGCCTGCCAACCATCCGGCGGCATCCAATCGCGGTGCCGATCCTATACCGCGTGCGGGGATGCAGAGGATCGTCCATTGTTTCAGCCGTGCCCGCAGCACCACAAGGTCAACCTTGTCTGCGACCACGGGTTCAACAGCAAAAGTGTTTCAGCTTGTCCCGTGTGCAGGATCGTTGTTTAACGTCGGCTGCGAACGTTGTCGAGATGATGGCAGGCGGGAGCCTGCCCTACGTTGACTGACGTCCACAGGTAGGTTCCGACGGCCCGGCGGAACCTCGCGGCACAGCCGCGACGGCGACGCTTGACGTTGCAATGGCCAAGACACGCTGACGTCACTGACCGATCGCCATTTGAT
>JBDNHJ010000263.1:0-12115 GCA_041688835.1 Fuerstiella sp. | reverse complement strand
GTCAAGTGGTGATCGGATGGTCAATGACCAGCATCCGCCGATCGGTGCGGACGTTTCGGGCGTCGCGGAATTCAGGCTCGGAAACTCCCGATCGTGGCCCCCACGTCAGCGGAAACGTCAGCGGAAACGTCAGCGGAAACGTCAGCGGAAACGGACACTAGCTGGGGTTTTCGATATTCGGCTTATCCGGGCCGCTTTCGTCGTCGTTGCCCTCTTTGATGCCCTTTTTAAAGGCAGAAAAACTCTGCCCCAGTGACTTTGCAGCACCGGGAAGTCGGTTACCGAACAGCAGCATAACAATCACGGCAACAATGGCGAGCTCAGGGCCACCCAGTCCAAACATAGTTGATTACTCCAAAAGTTCTTTTTGACGCACTAACAAACGCGCCGAGAACTCGATTGTATCGTGGGGGATTTGTAAAAATCTCGCGGAACTGCGATTTTTTCAGAGGAGGGAGAAGTGGCGGGAATGACGTTCGGTCGTACCGCGTAAAGAAAATTCTATCGGTATGATTCACGGAATCAACGTCGCAGTGGTTCTACTATCCATCCGCAGCTCGAAACACTGACAATTTGGAGAAGTGTTGACGGTTGAAACGGCCTGTTGACGCTGCTCAACCAGCTGTGTCACCACAACAGCTGCATCAGACGGCCCGATTGAGTGGCAATCAACAGCCGATCGGCCAGCGGGGCCATCACCATGCACTGCACCGGATCAGCAGACAGGTCCGCCGCCCACAGCAGGTGTCCGTCGAAGTTCAGCCAGTACAAGCGATTTTCGAGCGTCGTGGCGGCTAATCGGCGGTGGTTCTGCGACGCCACCACCCGACTGGGAACGCCGTCGATCATGAACGAACCTTCGTGTTCCCCTTGACCGTCCAGCACCTGAATTCCGTGGTTAAACGCCGCCAGTAATATTCGCTCACCGGAACCCGTGGCCACCATGTCTCCCACGTTGTTCATAATTCGAACATTCCACAGCTCGTGGCCACTCAAATCATGAGAACACAGATGACCGAATTCGGCGGCCCCAATCATCGCCGGAGTTTCCTGCAGCAGCTGAACGTGCTGAAGGGGCTGCGGCGTTTCGAAGTGGCACAGTTCTTTCCGGTCGGAAGTCACGATGTGGACGCCGCCGTGTTCTGTGCTGACACAGATGTGGCTGCCGAACGGAGAAACCGCGAGGCCCAGAATATTGGCCGTCACGTCGACTTTCCATTTGGTGGTCAGCTTATGATCGAAGCACACCAGCTGTCCTTTGGGCAACGCGGCCGCCCCGTATGTGCCGGAGTCTGACCAGACGACGGATTGCACACCGTCGAAGCCGCGTTCGCGAACCAGTTGTTCGCCGGACTGGCTTAACTTGATCAGATGGCCGGCCGCTGTGCCCAGCACCAACGTGCGGTCTTCAGCGGCGTAATCCATCGCCACAATCCCTTCCGGAAAGACGTCATCGACGACGACTTCCGGTTGGGTTCCGTGGCTATTGCTAAACAGAGCATGCACCATGAAGGCAAACTAGTCTTTCAACTGAAACGCTTCCATAAACAGCCCTTGTTCATCATTGACCGAGTAGCCGCCGGTCGGCTTGATGTACTTCGAAATGGCATCAAACGGTGGCAGTGTCGAAAAATCGATCTTGCTGAACAGGTCCTGATTTCCGGGGAAGTTCTCAGCCGCTTCGCCCGACTTCAGCATTTCATAAAAGCTGCGGTAGGTTTCCACAGGCCGTGAAAACTGCACAGACACGGCGTTGGCGGGGAAGAACTGAGACACCTTCTGAAATTCAGGAGATTCCGACAATGGTCGGACATCACTGTCGTTTCGCAACACTTGCTCAATCAGCGTTCCGCCCATGCTCAACAGCAGACGACCTTCTGATACAGCAAACGAAAACGACTGACCGGCTGCCGGGCCCGCGACTTCGTACAGATTCGCGCCACGGAATTCTCGCATTTCGAGGCCCGACTGATCGGCCAGCTTGGCCAAGACATTGGCAGCCGCTTCTGAGTCTTTGACTCCCAGACACACCAGCATCTGATCACCGGGCAATTCTGAATTTTCGCTCGGAGCCGTCACTAACTGCACATCGCCGGTGACTTGATCAATGATGTCGTGCTTGAGGTGAATGCCGGGGCCGCCTTCTGACATTCGGTCCAACTGGGCAGCCACAGTGCCAGCACCGTTGAACATATCGACCAGTGATTCAATCGATCCGAAGGCTTCGTCGATCTTCCATTTGGTCGCGATGTAAGTGGTGACGTTTTCTTTGACCCAAGTGGGGGGAGTCTTCTTGGCATGATCCAGCTGAAACGCCTTCATGAGTCCCATGGCGGGTTGTTCTGCGTAGAACACCGATCGTGAAACCGCAGAAAAGTCGCCGCTACCAGCCTCAGACACAGCGCCCATGGCTTTGATCTGATTCAGTCCCAAAGCGGGCAAAAATCCCATCGCCATTCCGGCTCCCATGCTGGCCTGTCCCAGCGAACCGGTCTGAACCAGCTTGGTAAACATTCCGATCGGGTCAAAATACAGTTTGCTCAAAGCTGCCCCAGCTCGGGTTTCGCACTTCGACATGATGTAGCTGTAAGCTTCGTTGTCGACAAAAGATTTGTCCGCTTCAGCATCCCAGTTGGTCAGCACGGATTCCAGCAGTTCAATTCGATTTGAAAAGACCATCCGCTGGTCCTTCAGAAACCAGCCGAACTCCTTGGCCAGCGGTGTCGGAGCCGGACCACCATGATCAATGTCAAACATCGTGATCGCGGTGCCCGCAAAACTCTCCTGCTGTTGCGTCAGCTGAGGAATCTGGCTTAACCCGTCAACGGCTTTGTCCAGCAGATCTTGGAGTTCTGCTTCGTGAGTTCCATAGTCCAGAAAAAAGACCGCGCCCATTGTGTTGCCCGAACCAGCGGACACTGCCAGCGAGACTTCGCCGGTGGGGATGCTGAGCACTTCTTCTAGCGAAAGACCGATCTGGTCTTGGAACGTCAACAACTTGTCCTGCAAGTCATCATCGATCGCCGCACGGACTTCTTCTTTGAATTCGGCTAAGCTGGGATCGTTCCAGAGTTGCCCCAGTGACGACTCTGTCATGAATTCCTTCATCGCAGCGACATCGGGCACTGAGAGATACAGATACGTATCCTGCGGCAGAATTTTATCGCTGGTGACCTTGGTCGCGACTGCCGTCTGCGCCTGAACGGAGAGGCATGACAGCATGAGTGCTGACGCTGCGATAGCACGGGAAAATTGAGCTCGAATCATCGAACAGACCTAACTAGTTGAGTGATGGTAATGTGTGTTTTGCTCATCAAAATCTTGATGAGTCGCAGCCTCGCCACGAATCGTTGATCCGCTGATACTGGATGTCGACTTCAGACTCCGATTGTCGAATTGTCGCTGACAAAAGCGTGATCAGCAAGAGTCAGCACCAAGAGAACTCGGCAGTACAAGCACCGCAGCGGAAGAAAACCGACCGCTGCGACTTCCCTTCGTTCGTTTTACGCCCGTAAACCTTGGGGACAATTTCCGTAAATTGGCAGATTTGGTGAATACCATCTGGGCCAAGCGAAATTCCTCCCCGCCCGCAGGTTGTTGATTTAGTGAGCGACAAGGCGCTAGCCATCGGTGACGCGCCGGAAAACGCTGGCAAAGCCGGCGGCTACCGCCGTGCTGCTTACAAGAACACAATTCACCAACAGCCCGCTAGAGCCCGGAGGGCGGCAGCATGTCGCCTTGGGAGGTTGCCCAAGGTCGCGGTCAAAGAAATTTAAGAAAGCCCCGAAGGGGGACAGCGGTCTGCCGTCATCTTTTCGCTGTCGCCCCTTCGGGGCTTGGGATGTCGCATCGCCAACCTCGGGCTCAGGCCCGAGGCTTACATGCTGCCGCCCTCCGGGCTAAAAACAAAATCAAGACGCTGCATTCTCTGAGAAACAAAACTGCGACCACGGTTTTGTCCGCCAGCACCAATGATTCAACCGTCTGGATCAAGCGGCAAGTCGATGCTGGCTGCTTACGACAACAGATCCTTCACGGTATCGCGTTCATCGCGGAGTTCCGCCACGGTGGCGTCGATCTTGGCTTGAGCGAACTCATTGTGAGCCTGTCCCTGCACGATCGACCAGCCTTTTCCGTCGCTGGTCAGCGGAAAGCTGCTCAGCAGGCCTTCGTCAACGCCGTAACTGCCGTCGCTGCACACGGCCGCGCTGAACGTAGCACCGACGGCTGTTGGTGTGACGACGGCTTTGACCGTGTCGATGATGGCGTTGGCAGCAGACGCTGCGCTCGAAGCCCCGCGCGCTTCAATAACAGCGGCACCGCGTTTTTGGACGCAGGAAATGAAGTCGTTCTGCAACCAAGCGTCATCGCCAATCACTTCGGCGGCTGGCTTGCCGCCAATTTTGGCGTTGTAGAAGTCGGGGTACTGGGTGGCTGAATGGTTGCCCCAAATGGTCATGCTCGACACGTCGGCCACGGTCTGACCGGATTTTTGGGCCAGCTGCGAAACCGCTCGATTTTGGTCGAGCATCGTCATGGCGTACCAGCGATCGTTGGGAACATTCGGAGCGTTGTTCATAGCGATCAGGCAGTTGGTGTTGCACGGATTGCCTACCACCAACACACGCACATCATCAGCCGCTGCGCTGGAAATCGCTTTTCCAGTGCTGGTGAAGATTGGGCCGTTGATGCGAATCAGGTCGGCACGTTCCATGCCCTTGCCGCGCGGTACGCTGCCCACGCACAGCACCCAGTTGCAGTCGCCGAAGCCGTCTTCCAGATGATCGCTGTCGGCTTTGACCACACCGGCCAGAGTTGGGAACGCACAGTCATCCAGTTCCATTTCAACACCCTGCAACGCTCCCATCGCTGGTGGGATTTCCACCAGATGCAGAATCACAGGCTGATCGGGTCCGAAGACCTGACCAGAAGCGATTCGGAATAACAAGGAATATCCGATTTGGCCAGCAGCACCAGTCACAGCAACTCGAATCGGAGCAGTCATAGGTCACGTCTTTCTTGCGGCAGATTTACAGTCAGAAGTGCGACAACCGCCGGCCACGTCTCGCAGCCACGGTTACTCAAACAGCACTCGGCATTTTCAGAGTTCGATTGTAGCGATCGCCTCCGGAACGTCCAAAGTCTCGCACTGGGTCTCGGTTTTGGCAAAGGTCGCGGCCATTGGGAAGCGGCGCTAAGACCTTGAATCACCGAAAAGGCAAGCGAATTCACGTAGCGGAAGTCGTCAAGACTTTCGACCGTTGCTACGGCGGCGGCGAAATTCTTGACGAATTCCGCGACCAAAGACCTACCGGCGCTGGCCTTGCAGGGTCACAATCAGGCGTCTTTGGCCACCGCGATTGCGATGTTCGCACAGATAGATTCCCTGCCAAGTGCCGGTCAGCAGTCTTCCGTCCGCGATCGGAATCGACAGCGAAGAATCTGTCAGAGCCGCCTTAATATGAGCGGGCATATCGTCGGGGCCCTCACACGTGTGAACATATGGCCAGTCTTCGGGGACCAAGCGGTTGATGGCCATATCCAGATCGACCAACACATCCGGGTCGGCGTTTTCGTTCAGAGTCAGCGATGCGGACGTGTGACGAATGAACACATTCATGAGTCCCACCCGAAAATTGGCCAGCTCCGGCAATTCGCGCAGCACATCACTGGTGACCAAATGGCAGCCTCGCGAAAAAGCGGGCAGTGTAATTTCCTGTTGAATCCAATCTGACATCTGAATGTTCTCCTCCCAAGGTCTTCGATTTCGATGTATGTTGCCGTATTTCTGCAGCAGACGCACTGCTTTCGGATCGCAATTCACCGGTCTTTACGATGGTGCGTTTTTTCGCCATTGGATCTCTTCAACGTCCCCTGCGGCTTGTTGCAGCGACCAGTGCCCCGTAAACTTCATCGGTTTCGCCCAACTTGCCAATCAAGCGGGGCGTTGATTTAATGCGGCGACCGTTCGTCGTCCCGCCTTGAGGGGGAATTTGTACGGATGTCTGCGTTCGTTTCCGCCTGAAGCTGAGGCGACAAACTGAAATCGCGTGTTATGACTTATTGCTAACCCTTTTTTGCGGCGATCACCACTTTCCCAGCCAGAGATATTCACCGATACGATACAATAGCCGATCCAATGAGCAGCGGAGCTTGCTGTGACGACATTCATGTCACGACAGCTGCTATGATTCGGCTCTTTGGCCCGTCCGTGGACCAATTCAACGGGCAGAAGGTGCGTCAAATCCGCACCTTAACAAACAGGCGAGCCATGACATCTGCAGCATTTTCTGCGGAAGGAACGAAAACTTGAGAGCGCTCATTAGTGACATTCACGGAAATCTGGAAGCCCTCGAAGCGGTCTTGGCCGACATCGAATCCAAAGGGATTACGGAAATATTTTGCCTTGGAGACATCGTCGGCTACGGGCCGAATCCCTGCGAATGTATCGATCGGGTGATGGAACTGCAGATGTGCCTGCTGGGAAACCACGATCAAGCAGCGCTGTTCGATCCGGAAGGCTTTAATGCTGGGGCTGAGCGAGCGATCTTTTGGACACGTTCTGTGCTTGAGAAATCTCGGGGACCAAAAGCGGAAGCTCGCTGGGAGTTTCTGGGGGAACTGAATCGCCGCCACAGCAGCGAAGACGAAAAGACCATGTATGTGCATGGTTCGGCTCGCAATCCGCTGAATGAGTATGTTTTCCCGGACGACATCTATAACCAAGTCAAGATGGAAAAGATCTTCGCCTTGGTGCCTCAATACTGTTTTCAGGGCCACACGCACATTCCCGGTGTGTTTACAGACACACTTGAGTTTCTGGACCCCAAAGACTTGGAAATGAAGTACGAGCTGGGACCGCAGAAGGTCATGATCAACGTGGGTTCCGTCGGCCAGCCCAGGAATAACGATCCGCGGTCGTCTTATGTCACTGTTGACGGCGACCACGTGGAATTCCACCGAGTCGAATACGACATTGATAAGACGGCGGACAAGATCTACGACATCCCAGAACTGGACAACTTTTTGGGCGATCGACTGCGCGAAGGCCGTTGAGCACTCGTTCCGAAACAACCTGACATCATGAACCCAGCCGTTGTGGCGTTAGCCACGGACTTGAGGCTGGAAAACGCATCATGTTGCAGAATCCGCGGCTAGCGCCAAAACGGCTAGTGGTCTGTCAGCATTAAAAACTGGGGTTCTGTTTTTGTAGCTCGGCGGTCTCCGCCGAGAAATCACGGTGGAGACCACCGAGCTACATTTTCCCGACCCTCAAATTAAGCTGTGACAGACCACTAGTGATGCAAAGCACCCCAAGCGCGAATGCTGACAGTCGACGAATGGGTTGCCGGCGACTGGCATGGCGGGCAATCTGAGTGACTTGTTCCGTTTGAACGGGCACTCCACGCGGATTTTCCTGTGGAAAACCTGTCTCAATCGACGGAACAAGGCAGCTGTGCATTCAATGGCTGGCTCTAGGCCTGTATTCTTCCCCCACGTCGACGTGTGCCGTCCAGGAAACTGGGCTGACGGTCGAACATCAATTCGTGGGCGAAGTTGTCGTCTGTTGATTCTAAACGATGCGGGATGGCTGCTTCGACCCTCCTGCTATAGTTCATACCGCAATCGATGCTCGCAAGAGTCACCCTATGGATACTCGTCGTTTTTTTTCGTTCTTAATCTACTTCTTTGCGTTCACCTATATTTTTAATTGGTTTATCGCACCGAAGCTGTTTCCACCGCCGCCGCCACAGGTGGTGCCGGAAATGGTTGAGCCGGATGCTGCGGATGATGCAGAACCCGGCGCTGAAGATGGCGACGCTGCAGAAGCGGTCGAAGGTGCGCAGAATGCTGTCGCTGACGCGCCTGTTGATCACCAACCGGCCGTTCATCCGAATCAGAATGTCACACTGGGATCGCTGGACCCCACCAGCGGTTATTTTCTGGAAGTTCATCTGAGTTCACTCGGGGCTGCCATCGAATCCGTGCAGCTGACCGACCCCAAGTTCAAAGAACTGCAGGATGAATCTCGGCAAGTCACCGTCATTGGCACCAACACGTCAGACGACAGGACGTTCACCACCGCCGTCAAGAAAATTGACGATCAGCTGAAGAAGCATAAACTCAGCCTCGAAAAAATTTCATGGCAACTGGTGGAAGCGGAAGCCGACCACGCCACCTTTGCCTTCGAGTCACCAGATCAGACGCTAAAAGTCACCAAGACCTACCATCTCACAAAAATAACGGGCACCCCCGAAGAACTGCAACAAGCATTTCTGGTGAATCCCAAGGGGTTCACAATTCAGCTGGATTTGACGGTCACCAACCTGTCGCCGGCCGCCAGTAGCGTTGTCTACGAACTGCAGGGACCGGTGGGTATTGTCCTCGAAAATTCAGAACACAGTCGCAAATATCGCGACATCAAAGTGGAATTCGAAGGCGATGACGATGCGGTCACTTTGGGTGCTAAGGCCGTCAAAGATCTGTACACACAGCATCTGACGGAAGGCCAGCAGAACGGCATCGCGATGACCGAAAGCCAAGTGCGGCAAAAATTGGCTCAGGCCGATGCTTGGACCGGAGCGTTTCGGTACGTCGGCGTCGACGTGCAGTTTTTCGCTGGCCTTGTGGCTGCGTTGGACGACCGACCGCCAGAAGAGCGATTGCTGAACCGGTGGATTGAGCGGACCTATCCGGTGATGATTCAGGAGAACCTCGAAGACATTGCGAAGGGCGATATCAGTTTTCGAATGCGTTCGACGTTGCTGGAACTCGGGCCCGCCGGAGCAAAAGGTGCCGCTGATTCGGTGACGCACAAGTTTGCGTTCTTCGTCGGTCCCAAACGCAGTGACTTACTGGACCCGCCGCCGCTGGAAGCCACACAGGTGTTGGATTACGGTTGGTTCGGTCCGGTCGCGCGCGTGATGCACTGGATTCTGGAGAAGCTGTATCGATTCGGCCTGCCGTACGTGTTCGCCATCATTTGCCTGACAGCGCTGGTCCGCGCTTGCATGTTTCCGATTTCTCGGAAGCAGGCGGTGATGGCCGCTAAGCAAAAAGCGTTGGCTCCGAAACTGGCCGAACTGAAACTAAAATACGGCGACGACAAAGAAAAGTTCGCTCGCGCCCAGATGGAACTGTGGCGGAAGCATGGAGTCAATCCGCTGGGTGGCTGTTTGCCCGCGTTCATTCAGTTGCCCGTGTTTATTGGGCTGTATACCTGCCTGAATTCTGCAGTCGATTTACGACTGTCGAAATTCTTGTGGATCGACAACCTTGCAGCTCCGGACGCCTTGGCCGGTATGCCAACGTTGCCGTTTCTGGGGTCCGAATTTAATCTGTTGCCCTGTATTTCGGTGGTGCTGTTTCTGGTCCAGCAAAAGATGTTCATGCCGCCACCGACGGACGAACAAACCGCGATGACTCAGAAAATGATGAACATGATGACCATCGTTATGGGGGTGATGTTTTGGCACGTGCCCGCCGGATTGTGCATCTACTTCATCTGTTCCAGTGTGTGGGGGATCGCCGAACGAAAATTGCTCGGCGCAGACAAAATCAGCATCGAACTTCCCAACGTCGTGGTCAAAGACCCTGCGAGCAAAGATTCAGCCGCTGAACCCAAACGCAAGCCGGGCTTCTTTGGCAAGCTGATGGACGCCGTGGCCGAAGCTCAAAAGAAGGCCGAAGAAGCTCAAAAGAACGCCGGGAAAACGCCAGACAAGGACAATCGACCGAAGGGAACCAGTAAGAAGAAGAACAACAAAAAGAACAAAACCAACAAGAAGCAGCCCGATGTCAATGGCGGCATCAATGGCGGCATCAAGGACGAGAATACTGACGAGAACAAGTGATTCGATGCCTGAGACGAATGTTTGTTTTGTAACGTAACTCTTCGACCGATCAACGCGACAAAATCTGGATGTAAGTTTCGCAAGATGTCATTAACCAACCTGCACGCACAACCTACCGAGTCTCTTCTGTTGGCACTGCAGAGCGGAGAACTTTCAAGCCGTCAGCTCACAGAAGCGTGTCTGAACCGCATCGCAGCGCTCAACCCAACGCTGAACGCATTCACCAGTGTCGATGCCGATGCAGCCATCGCCCAAGCTGATCTGGTCGACGCCAAACGCGCCGCTGGCGAAACCGTGGGGTTGTTGCAGGGGATTCCCGTTGGCATCAAAGACAACATGAACCAAACGGGGACTCCCACCACCTGTGGCAGTCGCATGCTGCAAAACTATATCTCTCCGTACGACGCTCACGTGGTTGAACGCCTATTGGCCGAAGACGGCGTGATCGTGGGCAAGCTGAACATGGACGAATTCGCCATGGGCTCGTCGACAGAAACATCGGTCGCGGGGGCAACGCGGAATCCGTGGAAGACAGATTATTCGCCCGGTGGTTCTTCGGGCGGTTCCGCCGCGGCAGTGGCCGCCGGTTTGGTGCCGCTTTCACTGGGTTCTGACACCGGCGGTTCCATCCGTCAACCGGCTGCGTTTTGCGGTGTTGTGGGGATGAAGCCGACTTATGGTCGAGTGTCTCGGTTTGGGTTGGTGGCGTTCGCGAGTTCGCTAGATCAAATCGGCCCGTTCGCTCGCGACGTCACGGGCGCGGCTTTGTTGTTGCAGGCGATTGCCGGACATGATGTGCGTGACACGACGTCCGTCAATTCCGCCGTGCCCGACTACGTGGGGTCAGTCAGCCAGCCGCTGGAAGGTCTCCGAATCGGCGTTGTCGACGAACACTATGCCGCCGGGATTGACGCCGAGGTCAACGCGTCGGTCAAAGCTGCCATTCAAAAGCTTCAAGCTGCCGGTGCAAGCATCAAGACGATTGAACTGCCGCATGCCAAGTACAGTGTGGCGACTTATTACCTGATCGCCCCCAGCGAAGCATCCAGCAACCTAGCCCGCTACGACGGAATTCACTACGGCTACCGCACGGAAAATTTCGACCCGCAAACCGACAACCTCGTCGACTTGTACTGCCGCAGTCGCGGTGAAGGCTTCGGCGCGGAAGTGAAACGCCGCATCATGCTGGGCACGTACGCCTTGTCTGCCGGCTACTACGATGCGTACTACTTGCGAGCCTTAAAAGTTCGGCGTCGGATTCGGCAGGACTACGACGCCGCTTTTGCAGATGTCGACGTGATCGTTGGTCCGGTGACTCCCACACCCGCCTTCAAGATTGGCGAAAAGTCAGACGACCCGATGGCCATGTACCTGCAGGACATCTACACCATCAGTGCGAACCTCGCAGGCGTGCCGGGAATCTCCGTGCCGTGTGGCTTGAGTGCCAATGGTCTGCCGATCGGCGTTCAACTGCAAGCCCCAGCGTTCGAAGAAACCCGCCTGCTGCAAGCCGCCGCTATGATCGAACGACAACTGAACTGGTCCGTCAGTCCGGCAACGACGTCTTAGTCTTAGCATCGCAACGCATGAGACGTCAATCGTTTAACCCGTGGTCGCAGACCAGGCCGAAAACCTAGTCTGCGACCACGGGTTAAACATAAACGAGGTCTTATTTTCTTTCCACGTGCAGCGTCGTTCCACTGCCCAGACCCTCGCCGTCTATTTGTTGACGAAGTTGTCCATCAACTGGATACCGGCAGGGCCCACAAGGATCACGAAGATGCCGGGGAAGATGAACAGCACCAGTGGGAAGATCATTTTTACGGCGGCTCCCTGAGCTTTCTCTTCCGCCATTTGCCGGCGTTTGGTCCGCATGCTTTCGGATTGAACTCGCAAAGCTTGCGCGATCGATGAACCGAACCGGTCGGCCTGAATCAGAATCGCCGCTAGAGCTCGCACGTCATCGACTCCGGTTCGGATCCCGAGATCTCGCAGAACTTCGCGGCGCGGGCGGCCCATTTGCAACTGCATGTTGGCTGTGGAAAGTTCTTGGCAAACTTCAGGAGCCCCTTCGGCTAGTTCTTCTGAAACGCGTCGCAGCCCGGCGTCGAGGCCGAGTCCTGGCGTGCTCCCCGAATTCGGTACCAGTTAGAATGAGAGTCTTCAGAGCCCAATTCCGGGCGAGGAGATTTTGATGAGTAATTCGAAGCGAAAACGTCGCAGTCCTGAGCAAGTCGTGAAAGCCCTAGCGGAAGGTGAGT
>JBDNHJ010000262.1:0-4810 GCA_041688835.1 Fuerstiella sp. | reverse complement strand
GCAATAGAAACAATTTGCTCGAATTGCGAACTACCAATTTACTGCCGTGAACGGTTACCTTTTTAACCCGCCATTTTCTAACCTTTTGCATTCCAGACACTCGCTCGACTCTGGCCCCAATGCTGGGCGAAGTGCTTGTTAGAAACTTTCTGACTCTCCCGATTTGTATGTGCTGTATGTGCTGGCCGCCGAATCATCGAAACTTTGAGGTGATTCTTCCATGGTCATTGGACAATGGTTGAGAATCACGGCGCGACATGAGTCGAGCGGCGGTTAAGATTTGACCAATGGAGTGAATGGAGCGAACGGGGCGACAGAACTACGTTTCATCAGCGTGACCCGCTGGCCAGCGACGGCGGAACCACAGCCCGATCAGCACTGTGGTGATGGCCAGAATCAGGATCACAGCGTAGTGCTTGAATCCGATCAACACGAAACGTGTCTGGTTGACTTCCCAACCAGACCACACCACCGCATTGGTGATCCATGTAGGATTCAGATCTTCCATTTGACTGGCCCAAGTGCCGACGGTTTGGCCGTCGGACTTGCTGCAGCCCCAATCGAAAGCTGATCCAGGAATCGCCGTCTGAAACACCAGTCCTTCGTCATCAGCGCGAATCGTGCAGCCGACGATCGGTGTGCGCAAACTGGCGAACATCGTTTGAGATTGCCCCAACAGAAAGACAATACTGGCCACCAGCGTGGCCAGACTGCTGCCGACCAGCAAAAATCTGTGGCACAGTCTTTTCATGATCGGACAGTCGCCAGCAGTTGTTCCGCCGCCTGACGCCCGCTGCTGATGCTGTCCGGAATGCCGACGCCACGGTACGCATTGCCCGCGAGTTCCAAGCCCGGCTGTTCGGCCGTGAGTTGTTCGATCCGATCCACAAGTTCCCCGTGACCCACATGGTACTGTGGCATGGCGTTGTTGTAACGCACGACTCGACTAAACAACGGCCCCGCTTTTAGACCCAGAATCTGCTGAAGCTCTTCGTTCACGAACATAGAAATCTCGTCATCGTCGAAGTTCAGTTGCTCAGGCTGCATGGCTCCCCCCACAAACGTCCGCAGCAACACGTGCCCTGCGGGCGCGCGACCGGGAAACTTGCGGCTGGTAAACGATGTTGCCAAAATGCGGCGACCTTCTTTGTGCGGAATCACCAAACCAAACGCATCCAGCGGATGATCGAAGTCCTGCAGTCGATGCCCGGTTAGCACGATCGCACTGGACGCATACGGAATCTGCTGCAATCGATCCGCCAGTGGTTGCAGCTGCGGCCCATTCAGCAGTTCAGCGATCTTGTGCGTGGGCAGCGTCATCGCCACGCCATCGAAACGTTCTGCAGTACCGCTGGGCAGCGAAATTTGCCAGCTGTGATCGGAATTCTGTGACACCGTTTCGATCGGCGTTGACGTTCGAATGCTGACTTGCCCAGAACGTTTCAGCACGTCGACCAGTGCTGAAATCAGCGATCCCACGCCATCTTCAGGAGCCGTAAACAGCCCATAGCGTGCTCCACTGCCGGATGAAGCACGTTGAGCTGACTTCTGTTCGTTTTCTTGCAACGTGGCCGCGATCACACTGCCATGCGTGCGTTCCATTTCTGGAAAGCGTGGCAGCGTCGCCTGGAGACTCAACTTTTCAGGATCGGCCGTATAAATTCCACCGACCAGCGGTTGCACCAATCGGTCCAACGCTTCTTCGCCGAAACGACGACGCACAAAGTCGGCCAACGATTCATCAGCGGTATCCGATTTTGGCGGAATGTCGGCTTCCTGCAGTAAGCGTGCTCGCCCGGCCGGCGACAAAATGGGCGTATCGCGAATCGCCTGCAGATTGGATGGAGCCATCAGCATGAAGCCATCCGGCACACGTTTTGGCTGGCCGTTTCGCAATACCAAAGACCGGCGAAACGTGTTGTCTGTGGGAATCAGCCGATCGGTCAACCCGATTTCTTCACACAGCGTGACACCGCCGGGTTTGTTGGTGATGAAGGCGTCTGGCCCGAGTTCCAGTAACCAGCCGTCTTCGTGGGCCGTGTTGATGATTCCACCCAACCGATCCGACGCTTCGAACAGCGTGACATGGGCGTCTTTGTTCAGCGTGATCAGGCGGTGAGCGGCCGCGAGTCCCGTGATACCGCCACCAATGACGGCGAAATTTCTGCCGGCAGCGGCTGCTGATTGGTCCGATGATGTTGGTGACGTGGCAGACATCGCAAGTTCGCTTTTGTGAAGTTCAACTACTGTGCCCCGAGTTCGTGGACGTATTCCACAACTGCTTTCACGTGTTCGGGTTTCATGTCTGGCATCACGCCGTGGCCGAGGTTGAAGATATGACCGGGGCGACCTTTCACACAATCCAGCACGTCTTTGATCCGTTGTTTTAACACCGGCAGTTTGGCATAAATCGAAACGGGATCCATGTTACCCTGCACGGCAAATTCCGTCCCAAAGATGTCCCACGCATCATTCAGTTGAATGCGCCAATCGACACCCATGACGGTTCCACCGGCTTCTTTTTGCAGCGGCAGCAATGCAGGATTACCGGTTAGAAAATTGATCACAGGAGCGTCGTCTTGAACCGATTCGATCAGACGTTTTGTGTACGGCAGCACGTATCGGCGATAATCCGCGGGAGACAAACAACCGGCCCAGCTATCAAAGACCTGCACCGCCTGCACACCGGATGCGATCTGCGCCTTCAAGTAGATACTGACGGAATCCACCAGCTTGTTCATCAGTGCAGCCCACGCTCCGCCGTCGTTGTACATCAACTGCTTGGTCTGGACATAACTTTTCGAACCACCACCTTCGATGCAGTACGAAGCCAGTGTAAATGGAGCCCCCGCGAAACCCAGCAACGGGATGTCCGCCGGCAATTCGGCGCGAATCAATTTCACCGCTTGAAAAACATAATCCAAGACTTCGACGTCTTCCAATGCCGTCAGGCGATCGACGGCACCGGGTTCTTTTAGCGGATTGTGAATGACGGGGCCTTCGCCTTTCACGTATTCTAGGTCGATGCCCATGGGTTCCAAAATTGGCAGCAGATCGGCGAACAAAATCGCGGCGTCCGTCTGCAGAATGTTGCGTGCTTCCACCGTGACTTGGCAGGCCAGTTCGGGAGTCTTGCACAGTTCGATAAACGTCACCTTGTTGCGCACCGCCATGTATTCCGGCAGATAACGGCCGGCCTGACGCATGATCCACACGGGCGTTGTGTCAACAGGTTCGCGGCGAACCGCTTTCATGAAGCGACTATTGTGGTAGGCTGGAATGGAGGGCATGTTTTGATTTGAGATTTGAGATTTGAGATTTGAGATTTGAGATTTGAGATTTGAGATTATCGTGTGGCGGGTTTGGCTGGGTTGCCCCAGTGGCCGGCGGCGTCTGTTCCTTTGACGATGACGCCTTTGGTGTTCCAACCCATTTGTGCGCGAACATCGGCGGCAGCGTATCTTAAAGTCAAACCGCAGCGGCGGCGTGTACTGTTGTTGGCTTCCGATCCGTGCAGCAGTAGGTCGTTATGAATTGATGCTTGCCCCGCCTTCAGATCGTCGACGACCACCGTGCCGTACTGTTCGGCGTTCTCCACCGTTTGCCCCAACACACTGTGGTCTTCCGCACTGGCTTCTCGATAAGTTAAATGACCGGAATGCTGACTGCCGGCGATGAATTTCATGCAGCCGTTTTCCAGATCGGCATCATCGATCGCCAGCCAGACGGTGACCGCTTTCGATGGCGACAACGGCCAGTAACTAGCATCCTGATGCCACGCCACCGCTTTGCCATCGCCGGGCATCTTGCAGAAAAAGTGTGAGCCCCAGCCGATCACGTTATCGCCCAAAATGTCCGACACATAGTCCACAATCGTGGGGTTGGTCAGAATATCGAACACACCCGCGTGCTTCATGTGAGCCGTGCTGATCGAATAGCTGTCGCCACCGGCGGCGATGACGTCTTCCAGCAACTGATCGAAGTACGTTCGAATGTCGCTGGCCTCGGACTGGCCGTACACGTTCAGCGGTTTGATATAGCCGCCCGAGTTGTACGATTCGATCTGGTCAGCCGTCAAAACGTTAGGCGATTTCGCCACCGCGTTGTGAAACTTCAGGTCGCGTTGCAGTCCCGCCAGCTGGCTTTCGTCAGGCGTGATCGGGAATTGGGAATCATTCGACATGTTTTTTGATTGAAGATTTGAGATTTTGCGGCTGGTTAGGATTTTTTGGGGCGGCGGAGTTTGTTTTTTTCGTTCACTTGAATCACTACGGGATCATGGTCCGCTCGCTCTTCGTCAGAATAATCAGCGTAGCTGCAGATGATCACCAAATCGTCGACCGCTACCAAGCGCGCCGCAGCGCCGTTGAGGCAGATGGTGCCCGATCCGGGCTCACCAGAAATCGCATAAGTCGCCAGCCGATTGCCGTTCGTAATGTCATACACCTCAACACGTTCGAATTCGACAATATCCGCCGCGTGCATCAGCTTCGCATCGATCGTGATGCTGCCTTCATAATTGATGTCAGCCTCCGTCACTCGCGCGCGGTGGATTTTTGATTTCAGCAGTGTGCGTTTCATCGTGATGTCTGGTCTGAACGGTCTCTTCTAAATTTGGTAGTGCGTGCGATGTGCGGACGGCGATGTGAGGTTGGTGGACGGCAGGCCATTTTGCTTTACCGCAGTCGCGCGGCAAGCTTTTCTTCACAGACAGCCAGAATCTTCTGGACAGCGGCTTCGACTTCCTCAGCCGTGAGAGTCCGTTCTGGGGACAGAAAACGGCACGAAACCAGATACGACTTCATGCCAG
>JBDNHJ010000035.1:0-21100 GCA_041688835.1 Fuerstiella sp. | reverse complement strand
TGCGGTAAATGGGCCGTCGTGTTTGTTCGCGATGTGAATACCACGTTCTACGAGTTGGAATTTACCCGGCTCGATGTGGTGATGCCAAATGTAATTTTCAGGCTTTGGATACCCCATCAGTAGCTCAAAGTACTCGTCCATATACTGCCGATGCACGTCTCGTCCCAATGCCCACTTTTCCTTCGGAAGAATGTCGACCAAATATGAGGGAGGAGACGTTCCAGGAATGTTTTTGAAAGCCCATTCATTGAAGTTAGCAATCCTTTTCCCGATATAGCCAGGCACATCGCGGGAAATTGGCACGGCAATTTCCGGAAACAATTCTCGAGCCAACTTTCGTACCGACGATCTTTCGTTCAACGCAACTTCCGGCAGCGTGTCCACCCATGCGACCCACTTGTTGTCAAACACTGCCTCAGCATATCTCTCAGCCCATGCGATATGCTCGATCGGTACGTGCTTAAGTTTGCCGCCAATCTTAACAGCGACTTTCCCACCTGACTTCACAAGCGGTGCCAGAAATGGGATGAGAGTGACAATTGCCATCTTAGGATGGCCGTCTTCGGCTAACTGTGAGGCTTGCGCCACCGAGACAACAATGTCCAAACCGGTATTAAAAATCGTCAACCCGTCGACATACAGTTCCGCGATCGTTGCGGCCGTCCCAGCCGCGTTTGCGAGTCCTGCCTGATAAGAAGTAATCAACGCCGCGACTTCACCGCTGTCTCCAATGTACGCAACGATGTACCGGCGAACTTGGATATAGCCGGCTGCAACGGTGAGCTGACGTCGAAGCTCGAGCGCGGCTTCGGGGACGGATAAACCGCTATGAATGCTCAATTCGATGCCGTCTTCGGCGCTCCAGTAGTAAAGTTCGGAGTTGCCCGCGAGCAACCACCACCGGTCTTCGATTTGAATTTCACCTTCCTTCTGGAAAGCTCTCAACAGAATATCACTTTCCTTCTCCGGCCACAGCAGTCGGAACATCGCAATGATGTTCGCTTCCGTAAGTTCGGCGCTGGGTTCACCTATAGACTGAACGTCTCGACTGTCACCAACAATCATTCCGTCGGCGGCAAACTCGTAGAATGCGGAAGTCACTGCACCGTTAACAGGGTCCGTAATCCGAACGCCTATAAAGAAGGTGCCGGTGACATCTGAACCAAGATAAACGGAGTGACCAGATTGATCACTGCTCGGCGAAAAGGTGCCGTCTTCATTCGTGTCCCAGACAATCGCAGAGCCATCACTGCCTGTCATTGGTGTTCCGTCACTGCCGATCACCTCAATTTCCAGAACACCCTCAATCGGATTGGACGGCGTGTTGAAATCTTCTGTACTGTCGGGCGAACCACTGACCAGTCGGAATGTGCTCTGTATAACATAAGGGTTGAATGCGTTATCGACATCGACCCACTTTGAGACCTCAGCGGTGTCGCCAGCGTCGTCAGTAATGGTCGCTGTTACCCAATAGGAGCCGGGCGTTACGTACGTGTGCGTGGCAACCGTATCACCAACATCGATTGACTCGACGGATTCGCCAAAATCGACTGAAATCGATGCGACCTCGCCGGGAAGAAAATCGCTGTAGTCAACGATTGCGGTAATGGCTGTTCCTGCTGAGCCGTTGACCAATGTCAAGTTGAGAACTGGTGCTGAATTCTGGATTGTGATGGGAAGATCATAAATCTCTTCGTACCCATCTGACCAAACAATCCGAACCGCCCCGGTATATTGGCCGCGACTCGCCGGTGAACCCAGAAGGTTGAGTTGATCCACATTTTGTAGAACCAGTCCACCATACGCCGCGTCGTACGGACCTGATACGTCGTAGTGCCCATCATCATTAATGTCGATATCAATACTTGAAATCGTCTCTGTTTCTGTATCAGGGATTGGCGCGTGAATGACAAAATTGAGATCGCCACCTTCGTTTCCTCCCCCAGCGGCTGAAACGATCAGAGGCGAATGCTCAACCACGACGGGTTCGATCGGATCTCGGCGGGTGGCGATGACGTTTTGCTGGCCGTAGATCTCCAGTGTGATCGCTGGCATGATTGCCCACGTGCCGGCTCCGGGATTGCCTTCCGCCAACTCATCGCCATCACTTTGAGCAAAGCTTGTCCACGACCATTGCTCATCGTCCGGCAAGGGCGATTCATCTTTCTTCCAAGTCGAACCCTGCGTTAACGTGTAAGCGGGCAACGCGGCGCTGTAGCCGCCCACCGACCAGCGAACGGTATCCGTGGCAACCAGTTCTCCAGTCAAGGCCACCGCTTCCCAGACATCGTCGGCTGGGTCCGTGAGGTCGTCGCCTTCGGATGTGCGCCGTTCTGCGATGATGGATTCCACCGTCACCATGTGGATCGTGGCCGTGGCCGACACCGACACGTCGGTCAGGTCCGACGTGGCTGTGTACTCCACAGCCACACTGCCGGATTCGAACCCCGCATTGGGTGTGAACCAAATCGAACCTCCACCAATTCCGAATTCGCCGTGCTGCTGATCAGCGCTGGAAACCACGATTTCGGTGATCTTCCATTCGTTCTCCAAGATATGCGGGTCGCTGTCCGGTAGGTCGTCGTTCTCCAAGACGAAGATGCTGACGGGCTGGTCCAGTCCCACATACGCCGTGTCCGCTGCCGCACTGGCGATCCCGTCGCCATTACTCGCCGGGTCGTCATCCAGAATTGTGCCTGTCGCGACATCGGCATCTTCGTCGATCACCGCTCCAGTAGTGACGGCCGTAATTTCGATCGTAAAGTTCTTGTCACCGTCGTGGGCCGCGTTTTCTGTGGTGTGAATGTCGATATAAGAATAACTGGTGTTCGCCGAAATTGTCGTGACCCCGCTGCCAATATTCACGTCCGCACCGTCAGCGGTCCCGGCAATAATGCTGTACGACACCTCAATATCCTGCGGCACGGAACCGGAAGCACTGACACTGGCGAACGCCGAATCTCCTTCTTCCACGACGACACCGTAAACGCCGATCTCAACGTCGTCATCAGAGTCGCTGTCGGAATCACTGTCCGAATCACTGTCTGAGTCGCTGTCTGAGTCGCTGTCGGAATCACTGTCAGAATCGCTGTCCGAGTCACTGTCCGAATCACTGTCCGAATCACTGTCTGTGTCTGTATCCGAGTCGCTGTCGTCGTCCGAATCGCATGAATCGATCGTGTTGGACACCGTGAGGTCGGTGTCTAGGTCGGCGATGTCGACGATCGCCTGATCAAGCATTGCCTGATACACGGCGATGCCTGCCGCCGATTGGTTCGGATCATTCATCCACGAAATGAAATTCTGACGGTCTCGATCAAGGTCACGACGTTGATGAGCCTTGGCTTCCAAATCAGCGGCTTCAGCCGCCGTCAAACCGCACAACGATTCGTCATCGTGAATTTCTGCCAGCGTCGCCGTGGCGGGGCCGTTCCCATAGTCTGGGACAATTCCAATCAAAAAGGATTCCGGCCAATGCGCGTGAATGCCGAATTCGTACTGCTGATCGTCGATCACAGTAAACGTCACCGTGGCCTCAGTTTCGCCCTTGGGAATCGTGACCATGCCAGAAGGCAGCACAAAATCCTCACCCATCGTGGCGGTATAGGAATCTGCTGCATAAAACACGTCTAAATCACGCGGCGTCGGAACATCGGTCTGAATCGTAAACTGCGGCTCTCGCATGCCGCGACTTTCCCAGCCTTCCGTCCCACCGGCATATGGCGCGATACTAACATTGATGGGGTACACACCGTCAATAATCTGAATGGTGCCCGTCGAAAATGGTCCCCAGAATCCGAAGTCTGCGTCGACGACCTCGAGGTCGAACGACTCGTACTCCTCCATATTGTCGGGAATGACTTCAAACGGCACCGTCAGCAGATTCGAGCCCGCTGGAATGATGGCTGAATAGGAATCGAGGACGAAGTCAACCCCTTCGGTCGCGGTTGCGTAGGGCCCCACCGCAAAATCAACCGGTAAATCATAGAGCAAAGGGTTGGAGTTATGGGTGTACACTGCCAGAAGATTGAATTCCGCATACACATCAGCTTCATAGGCCGTACTGTCCAACACATGGATGGCCAGTCTCGATTCATCGTCAATGATCGTCGCCGTCGCCTCACCATCGTCGATGTATCCAAACGTCGAACTGGTCAATTCAATGGAAAATGTCTCATCCGGCTCGTTCGTGGGGTCATCCAAAACACTGAACCAGATGTCGGTGGAGTCCGTGCCCTGACTCAACACAACCTTGCCTGACTTCAACACAAAGTCGCCATCCGTGCCTTCGGTCGCATCGCCCTGAGTAATCACGTACTCGATTTCCAGCGGGTTCGTCACCACTTCACTGGTTTCAATGCGAAACGAACTGTAGTTCTCGAATTCCTGCGCCTCCACGTCCAGCACGTTGATCGCAATGTCGGAATCGTTGTCACGAATGTTCACTTCGTACAAGCCCGCAGCCCCTGATGCGGCCACGAAAAAGTTCTCCATCGATTCGTTCACCGCGTCGTCGATAACGTCGAAATACACCCATTCGGTGTTACGGCCTTCTTGAGCCACATAGATGTCAACGCGACCGGATGCCAGCACAAAGTCCTGTCCGTTGAGTGCCAAGCCATCGATCGCCGCATAGTCGACGGGAACTGTCATTCCCATGTGATACTGAGACTGCGTGTTTCCGGTGTCGACCACGATGGAAAACGAGCCATAACCGTAGTCTTCATCCGTGATCCCCGGACCTTCCACGTAGATGCCGCCGTGGGTTGGATTGTCCGGCACCGGTGGATCTTGAATCGTGATCACCGCATCTGGAGCCGACAACCAATCACCAAAGTCCGCCGTCGTCAGCTTGATCGAAAAGTACTCAGATGGCACTTCTGCCAAGTAATCCACCACAACGTCAAATGGCACAAAGGCCGAATGGCTGCCGGACGGGATGGTGACCGTTCCAGATTCTAAGACGTAGTCATCCCCCGGCGTGGCCGTCCCCAGAATCACTTCATAATCGACGGCAAGGTCGTGCTGCAACGACGTCCATGAACTGTTGAGGGCTTCCGTGCGAATTTCAAATTGTGCGTACGGATACGCATCGGTCACGGTTGTACTGATCGCCTTCACCAGAGTGCGGGATTCGTCGTCAATAATTGTTGCGGTTGCCTCTCCATCGTCGATAAAGCCAAACGTCGGATTGGACAGGATGACCTGAAATGTTTCGTCCAGTTCGTTGAGTGCGTCGTCCTCAACATCGAACGGAATCTCAGCCCACGTCTCGCCTCCATTAACACGGATGGTGCCAGCGGCCAAAACAAAGTCGTTGCCACCGCCTTCGTTCGCATCGTTTTCGATGACCGTATAGTCGAACTCCAGATCGTGTGGATTCGACTGACTGGTCTCCACATGAAACAATCCGTATCCGTACCGCTCGGGCACGGTGACATCATTCACGCTAATCGCAACCGGAGAATCGTTGTCGCGAATTTGGATCTGTGTTGAGTGACTCCCCGTCGACACCGAAAACGACTCCATGGATTCGTTTTCGGTGTCATCGATCACGTCGAAGCCCACCCAACCATAATTTGTGCCAGTTTGGGTGATGTGGACATCGACGGTTCCCGCTGCCAGCACATAGTCAGTGCCATTGACGGCTGTCCCGTCGAGTGTTGCATACGAAACACTGACGATTGTCCCAACTTCGTAGACCGAGGCCGACGTGCCGGTATCGACCACCACCGAAAACCCATAATAGCCATAGCCTTCGTCGGCGATCCCCCCGGAGTCGGGATAGATTCCGCCATAGACTTCATCAACAATCGGGATGCTGCTAGTTGATGACGCCACCGACGACGGAGGTGGGCTATCGACCGCCGCATCTGCAACGCTTGCTTCTGGCGGGGCATTGTAGGAATTGGCATTCCCACCAGCTCCACCGCCGCCGCCGACAGGGCTTGCGATGTCGGAATCTAGCGGCATTGTTGTACCGCCGGTTGGTGGTGGAGTACCGGGATTGTCGTCCGGAACGGACGGAGCTTGATCAGCGACTTCATCAGTGACTTGAAATGGATCACCTGTCGCGGGGGACGGTATCAGTCCGAGCGGAACCAGATCCTCATTCCACGCATCGGTGGCAAAAAGGTCGTCCGTGTCCGTGGAAGATGAAATTAACGAGGTCAGAAAGTAGGGAGTGCTGGCAAAACTCGACGCTGCCTCGGCAGGCGGACTGCCAGCATCTGGCAGACCAACAGATTGCCCAAGAACGCTTGGGAATTGCCTTGGGGCGGTGCCTCCAGCAATCGTTCAGTCAACGTCGCATTGGCGTCTGAGAACGAGGCATCGGAGGTCGTGAAGCGAGACATGATATCCAGATTTGGCAGATGGCCGAGCTCTGCAAAGAACAGCATGCTGACACCGGTGATATCGCCGGGGGCCGTGCGAATCTCCAATGCCTGCACGTCTCGAATCCTACGCCGTCGCTGAGCTTGGCGGCGACGTCTCGTTTTGATTCTTAACTGGTGCCGAAGGGTTTGGAGCCAATTGCGAAACGCCATGAAATCACCCTTCCATACCAATCGAAACCACCTAAGGGAGTGTCAATGCAATCCCAAGAATCCCGATCCTACATGGCCCGCAGTGATTCGTCAACCGGTCTCGGGAATCGAAGCGTTCCGCTGCTCAGATATTCGGCGACGCGATTCAGCATCTCAGCTTCGTAAAATCCCTTGCCGCCGTGAGCTGCTCCGTGAACCACTTTAAACTGGACGGGCAACCCGAAAGACTTATAGCGGGCGTGCAATTCGTGCGACTGGTTGATGGGCATTTGCGGATCTTGGTCGCCATGAATCAACAGCAGTGGCGGATCGGTTTCGTCCACATGCACAACCGGGCTCGCCAAGCGAGCTCGTTCGGGTTCGGCTTCCGGTTGACCGCCGAGGAATAGATCCAAGGCGGGGATTCGAACGCTGAGTCCATGCGGGGTTGACTGCGATAAAATGGTCTGCAGGTTCGATGCTCCGTAAAACGACACGATGCCCTGCACTGCTGACGATTCGCCCAAGTGCTGCCCCACGCCGCCCTCCAATTCGCTGACTCCGTTGGTGACACCGACCAGTGCTGCCAAATGTCCTCCAGCCGATGCGCCCGCGATGACGATTTTCCGAGTGCCAAGTTTGTATTCGGCTGCGTTCGCTCGGAGAAATCGAATGGCCGCTTTGATGTCATGGGCCTGAGCTGGAAACCTCGCCACGGGACTCAACCGATAGTCCACACTCGCGATCGCGAAACCATGTTCGACCAAGTTTCGAATCGGAACACTGTTCTTTGAACCGGCTCGCCAAGCTCCACCATGAATCCACACGATCACAGGACACGCTTGCTTTGTTGGTGGCCGATAGAGGTCCAGACGCAGATGGTGTCCGTCGACAGTCGCGTATTCAATGTCTGATTGAGTCGGTTCAACGGCCATTGCTTCTACCAGCGGGGCTAACAACGAAGCCAACAGGCACAGCGCCGTGATTGTGTGATTTTTCATGAGCATTCTTCGCTGGTGTCGGGCTGTTCGTTATTCTGTACCGCCGTACTGCTGACGGTACGCTTGAATTTGCTGATACAGATTCTCTGTCAGCACAACCGTTCCGTCGATTTCTCGACCTTTCAGATAGTCGGCGATCTCGCAAATGTTGACGATCGCAAAAGTGTCCATCGAAAACTCATGTCGCAGTTCCGTCAGAGCGTTCAGGGTGCCCTGCCCGCGTTCCATGCGATCAACAGACACCACCAAGCCTGCCAGTTGGACGTCTGCGGCGGCTTTCAGTACGGGAACCGTTTCTCGAATCGAAGTGCCAGCGGTGGTGACATCTTCGACAATCAAAACGCGCTGATTCGATTCCGGTTGATGACCCACCAACGTTCCGCCTTCGCCGTGGACTTTCACCTCTTTGCGGTTGAAGCAAAATGGGAGATCGATTCCTCGATTGCTGAGTTCCATGGCAATCGCCACCGCCAGCGGAATGCCTTTGTAGGCGGGCCCGAACAGGAAATCGAATTCGACGTGTCGGGCCTCAATGGCATCTGCATAGAAGCCGGCGAGCGTGCTCATCTGAGCACCCGTGCGGTAGCGACCCGTGTTGATAAAGAACGGCGTCTTGCGACCGCTCTTGGTGGTGAAATCGCCAAACGTGAGCACGTTGGACCGCACCATGAATTCAATAAATTTCTGCTTGTAAGTTTCCAAAGTTCCCATCCGCTAAAGACTTTGTGCCGATTCTGAATCCGTGACCGTCCGTTGGCAACTTGCCAAAATCGCAAAGTTTGCCAAATTGGAATTGCGGTCGGTTACCGTGCGTTTTACGGCGAATCCGGCTTCTCTGCAATTGCCCCAGACAGACGTTCCTGATGATCGCTAAAGACAACCTAATCGCTGCGTCGATGAGGAAGCTCGTGGACATGGCCCTGCCGATGCCGCTCATCAGCAGATTCTGCCGGATCTTGGTCACATGGAAATGCATGTCCCATCTTGGTGCGTGCAGTGTTTTTTACTTTGATTTGCTAGAAGAGAAGTACAAACGGATGTCAAACAGCGGACATTCAGAACAACTCCGGCTAGGCTTTCTGGCTGCGGTTGAGGTCGAAGGGCGAGGCTACGTCGGCGGTCTGCTGGTGACGAACCAGAACGGACGTCCGCTGGAGTTTCAGTGTACGACTCCGGTGAAGCCTGATCGCACTCAGGAAATTTTATACGGAAAAATGCTGCGGCCATGGCTGCTCGGCGAACTGATTGGTCAGACTCTGTTGCAACGCGTGTCGATTAAGCCCGACATGATTTTGACGAGCGATCCGGACATCCTTGAGCTGCGGAACCACATCGATACGCCAGTCGCGTGTACATTGGACGGTAAGAACAGTCGAGGCCAGCAGCTTGAAATCGAAGCGACCGCACAAATGGGCGGTCGCAAGCTGAGGTTCCATTCGACTCATCAAGATGACAGCAAATTCGTCAGCAAGCAGTCGCACCTGCTGCCTAGTCAAGCCGACTTGGAAGAGCCACTTGAGCGAGTTCAGGAGGCATTGAATGAGACAATCAGGACAGTGATGGCTCGTTAGCAGGATCGGAGTTGACCCTCTTCAAACAGGCCGCAGCAGTCTGTTCAGAATAGATATCGCCGGCCGCTTGGTTGCGAAACGATAGTTCACGGAAGACAAAACGATGAGTCTGCCACAACCGGAATGTCATGTCATCAACCTAGAATCTAGGGCCAATCTTGCCAGCACAGGCTTCAACCCGGCCCTCAAACGGATTCCGCAAGTCGACGCTGTTTCCATTCCACTGCGGCCGCGCCCCGATTTCGCCCCTTCGTGGAAGCCGCGCAGGATTCCGATCAAATGTATCGGCCTGACTTTGCCAGAGGGCATGGCGTTTCAGCCGCCACCCAAACCAGACGAAACTCAGTCCGACGGCGTCGCCCTAAAAAAAATCGAACCACCCCCCAAAAAGAAGCCGCAGGACGAGAACGAAAATCCGCAGCGGACTCGCATCAAGCCGCCGAAAAACGCGCTGTCGCTGCAGGATCGTTTATTCTACCTGCTGCAGCCGCCACTGGAAACATGGCTGGCCGGGCAGGAACTCATCATGCCCTTCGAACCCTTCGCCTATCAGTATGAAGGCATCGCATGGATGTTCGCTCGGCATTCCGCCCTGCTGGCGGACGAAATTGGGCTGGGCAAAACGATGCAAACAATTACGGGCATCCGCTTGCTGCTAAGAAGCGGTCAGGTGAATCGCATTTTGTTGATTTGTCCGAAACCGTTGATTCCAAACTGGCAGCGTGAGTTTCGTACTTGGGCGGAAGAACTGCCGATCGTGACCATCGAAGGCAGTGGAGCGCGCCGACGAATGCTGTGGACGATGCCCGGCGTGCCGATTCTGATCACGAACTACGAATCGATGACTCGCGATCTGGCCGAGTTTTCCGAAGAAGATCAACCGAAGTTCGATCTGCTCGTTCTGGACGAAGCACAACGGATCAAGAATCGCGATTCGCGCACGGCCGTGGTCGCGCGAGGTATCAACAGACGCCGCAGCTGGGCTCTGACTGGAACTCCCATCGAAAATCGTCCGGAAGAACTGGCTTCATTATTCGAATTCCTAGAAGTGATTCCGGCGCGGTCGACACCCGATCTTCGGCAATTGTCAGCCTTGGCCAGCGAACACATTCTTCGTCGCACCAAAGACCTCGTGATGAAGGACATGCCGCCGCGAATTGACCGCGACGCAGAATTGGAACTCACGGACGCTCAGCAGTATGCGTATACAGTGGCGGAAAAAGAGGGCATCGTGCAACTGAATGAACTAGGGGATTCCATCAGTGTGCAGCACGTGTTTGAGCTCGTGATGCGATTGAAGCAGATCACGAATTACGATCCGCTGACCAACGAAAGCGCGAAGCTAGAACGTTTGGTCGCGGATATGGAAGAAATTGCGGCCAGCGGTGGCAAGGCAATTTTGTTTAGCCAGTGGACGAAGCCTTTGAATTGGCTGGCGGAACGGCTGCAGCAATTCAATCCATTGATTTATCACGGTGGCGTTCCCACCAAGCAGCGAGAACCGATTCTGGATAAATTCAAGAACGATCCAGACGCCCACATTATTTTAATGAGTTACGGCACCGGCGCCGTCGGCCTGAACCTGCAGTTCGCGCACTATGTCTTTTTGTTCGACCGCTGGTGGAATCCCGCGATCGAAGATCAGGCCATCAACCGAGCTCACAGAATCGGCGTCACGGCCCCCGTGATTGTGACGCGGTTTATCTGCAAAGACACTATTGAAGAACGGATTGACCGTGTGCTGCGGGAAAAACGCGAAATTGCCGAGGCAATTTTGGGTGATGGAGACAACGAAAATGTATCGCTGGGAATGAATGCGTCCGAGATTTTCGGACTGTTCGACCTGAAAAAACGAACAAAAAAAGGAGAGTCGGAGAGTATCGGGCCAGTCCGGCCGGAGGCGGCCTGATCCGTAAACGTCAGGGAATGCACTCCGAAGTGTGCTATTCAGGCGGTTCGTACCGCAGTCCACGCAGGGTTGGGCAGAATCATGATTCAAATCAGGTCATCAACTTGATTGACGCAATCGCCGGGGATATCATTCCGCCCCGTCACAACAAAAACGTGGCTAAACATGGTGGGTATAGTTCAGCTGGTTAGAACGCCGGATTGTGATTCCGGAGGTCGCGGGTTCGAGTCCCGTTACTCACCCTTCACCGAGATCTAAGCAAAAAGAGCCGCGACCGGGTTGTTCCTGGCAAGAAACTCCTGACCCAGCCGCGGCCCCCGAACTTTTATTGTATGGGGGGCTCTGATGATTCGACAACTGGTATTTCTCGTTCTTCTGCTGTCCGTTAGTGGCTGCGGTAGATCGCCCCAAGCGGCGTCGGCGGAATCCAGTGCCACGCCGCTGACTGACGCGGAAGTTGAGCTCGCGCAGGCTGAGCTGAAGACGTTTGCTTATTTTGTGACCAACCAGCCTAAAGGCGAGCACATTGAGCGGCGGCAAGCGTGGTTGCGAAGTCAGATTGTCGCTGCTGGCTACGAGTTCCCGAAGCTTCCGGAGGACGCTTTGCAGTGGCCGGCCGGAGAGGTTTGGGTCGATCCGGACAGCCCCAATCGCGAGCAATGCCGCCACATTCGTGACGAGCTTGTTGCGTTGGCCATTGGCCGAGGCATGGCAGGCAGCTGGCCAGCGATTCGACCTCGAATGCGAAAGCTGCAATCACTGTTGATTCGCGCCGGGTATGACTTCGACGAAAACGGTCGGGAGACGACGCACACCGACGAAGGTGAACTTCGGAGCGACTACACGGCACTCGGCGAAAATTTCGGCCATCCTTAACCGCGACCAACTCCTCAAAAAACTGAACACGGCGGGGATGGCCCCGCTCTTTCACTCACGGTTCGGCATTTCATGGCCGGATGAAGTATTTCGAATCTGATATATTGACGAGGTCACCAAATCATGGCAAAATCCACGGCTATGACAAGCTTCATTACCAATCTCGATCGCATTCGCCGTGACCGTGGCCTAACGCAGACGGACCTCGCTGAATTGCTTGGCACATCGCAAGGTAACGTCAGTCGTCTTCTCGGCGGCGGTGAAGACGTGACACTCACTCGCTGCGAGTTGATTGCGAAGAAGCTGGGTGTGAGCCTGTCTGAGATGATCGAATCGCCGATTCTGTCAAAAACCTAAAATATCCTATCCGAGATATTGACGTTATTTTATATATGAAATAACCTCACCCCGCCAACGACTGGCGGGACAGATTTCGACCGAAATCACAAAGCCCCGCCGGGCTCCAACTGGCGGGGCTTTTTTCGTTGGCCATCTTTCCTCAGCCAGAGCGGCCATCCACCGCTCTGGCGTTTTTGGAGCCAACAACATGTTGCTGAGATTTCAGCCACTTCAGCCTGTGCATGTCGAAGTCGCTTCCGACGTGTGGTATTCGAGCGACTGCAGCCATCTCACCGGCAACACGCCGTTGCGTGGCCACCTGATGACGGCAGCCGGCAGCCGCGGCGTTTTTTCATGCGCTGATCGTCAGTCACCAGGCCGACTCTGCGAAGAACGGCCCTGACGGCCTGCGGATCCGCCGCTGGTTTCCGAATCCAGCACTGCAAACGAAACGTGGCCTGCATGATACAGACCTCGCTTTTTATGCGTTCTGCACGGCTATACCGGTCTTGTCGCCGCCACTAAAGTACCAAATGTCCTAATAAACCCTGAATAAACAGGCGATTGTACACATGTAAGCCATGTGTTTACAATTGGGGTTGACGACGGGCGGTCAAGAGCTAAACTTTAACTGTATTGCCGCAAGGAAAGGTCTGAATGGATGGATTTTGAGATAACCGACGCTGAACTGGAAAAGGTTGCGTCAGACCCAAATTACAACGGCTGTGTGGCTGTCAACATTGCGAAGGCGTTTCGGAAAGTAGTCAACCTGATTGATGCTGTATCCAATGAATCTGAGCTATACAAATTCAAGTCACTGCGTTTTGAGAAATTGAAAGGAAACCGAGATCATCAGCGTTCGTTTCGACTTAACGAAAAGTGGCGATTGATAGTGGAGTTGGAAACTGGCGACACTGGAAGTGTCGTCGTTATTAAAGGAATAGAGGATTATCACTGAAAGGGGATATCGCGTGGCGAGTCACGTAGCAGTAGAAGTGTTTCACCCAGGAGAGTACGTCGCTGACGAGATGGAAGCTCGTGGCTGGGCGCAGGACGATTTGGCAGAAGTTCTTGGAGTGAGTCGACAAAGCGTCGTAAAACTGTTGCAGGGTAAATCCGCCGTAACCCCAGAGATGTCTATGCGCCTCGCAGCTGCATTTGAGCAGACCGCTCAGACATGGATGAATTTGCAAGTGGCGTACGAATTGGCAAAAGTGGCCAAGGAAGATAGAGACACAGCTCGCCGAGCGGAAGTATTTAGCCGCGTTCCCGTACGAGAGATGAAGCGGCGGAATTGGTTAGAAGGCGATCAGGATGTGGATGCTCTTGAAGATTCCGTTTGCCAATTTTTGGGTATCCGCAACATTAAAGAGCCGTTGGCGTTTGCTGCCGCTGCCCGAATGAGCACGGCGGAGATGACATCGAGCCACGGTACGTGGTGCTGTCGCGTGCGAAACTTATCGCCATTCGTTACGGCTACAAAATATGACGATGGAGTGGATGCGTGCATCCGTGAGTTAAAACCATTAATGGCATACCCAGAAGACGTCGCAAAGGTGCCGTCAGTGTTGGCCGACTTCGGTATCAGACTAGTAATTGTTGAGCATTTGAAGGGCACACGGATTGACGGAGTTGCGACATGGGTGAACGACTGCCCCGTGATTGGAATGTCTCTAAGGTATGATCGAATTGACAATTTTTGGTTTACCTTGTTGCATGAATTGGTGCATGTGAAGTACCGGGATGAATGTCCTGTGGATGTTGATTTGCTTTCGCGTAGCGATAGAGACGTGCCGGAAATGGAAAAGCGGGCTGACACGGAAGCCGCGACAAATCTAGTGGATTCCACTCGGCTGGATTCATTCATTCAGCGACATGAACCCCTGTTTTATCAGAAGAAGATCATTCAGTTCGCACAGGCTCGGAAAGTACATCCGGCGATTATTGTCGGTCAGTTAAAACACCTGAAGAAGGTCCCGCAGACTCACTTGAATAAACTCCAAGCGAAGATCAGGGAAAATCTTATTGGCAAAACTATCACGGATGGATGGGGTGACGTCCCAGTTGTGTAAAAGTTAGGAGTGTCAAATGACCACAACAACGAAACGCAGTTACAAGTTAACGATGCAAGACATGGCAGACGAATACCTCGCAGAGAATGGCGAAGGTGAAGGTGAAGCGAAAGCGATGGCAGCGTGGGCCATATTCGCACAGGGCGATGGGAACCGCCCGTAGATCTCGTCCTGAAGCAATGTCGGGAAGACTTCGCCAGAGCGTTGCGTGAACAGCATTTCACGGGTGAAGACGGAAAGCCAATTCGCGCTAAGCATGTGGCACGTGTCACTCGTGGCGGGCAGCAGATGCACCTTTGGGTCGATATCCGTAAGGCACCTCGCAAACACATGGAAGTAGCGTTTCAGCAACGCCGCGAACAAATTGTCGGTGATTGTAGGCAGTTGAAACGCGACATTGATTACTACAACGTTGCGTCGAAGACCAATCTCCCCATCCAGATGCTATTCGATTTCCGAGACGACATAGAAGAAGGGGAGTTCTCCGGAACATACCCACCGCGAAAACCCCACGAATAGGTTTCGAGGTTGTTTTGAGTACAGGGCTGTCGATCCGGGGGTTGAGGGTTCAAGTGCCTTCGGCCTCGCTTGAAATGACGGCGTTGGGGGAAACAGTCCCGAGACGCTGGAATTTCTGAATGCAGAAGCCTGCAGTCGCTTTGGTGACTGCAGGTGTTTTCCGTTTTGAAAATGAATCACAACAGCAGCAAATAAAAACGCCGCCAGCAAGGATTGCAAGCGGCGTTTTTTCATGCGCTGATCGTCAGTCACCAGGCCCACTCTGCGAAGAACGGCCACGACGGCCTGCGGATCCGCCGCTGGTTTCAGACTCCAGCAGTGCAAACGAAACGCGGCCTGCATGATGCAGGCCGCGTTTTTTCATTGCTGCAGCTGATAGGTGATCCGCTTCTGTTCGGGGATGCCGAGACAGCGAAGATGTGCCGAAGGCCCGTGCACACAGAACATGTTGTGCGGCTAGTTCACCCAAGTCGCAAGATCAAGTTTTTCCCCGGTGCGCCGGCGGAAATTTGCTTGCGCGATCGCAGTCCCGACAGTCGTTGCAGTGAGTTTTGAAAGCTGTGAATGCCATGCCGTAAACAACACTTCGAGGTTAGGTCGCGCCTCAAGTATTAATGGTTTTACGTCGTAGGGTTGCATCTTTTGTCTGTTGAATAGATTCTCAAGTTTTGTCGCATGATCTGGTGAGACGCCAACACGCTGACATTCGTCTGACAGAACATTGACGTCCGTAGCGTTGATTTGCAAAGTTGTCACATCCGACAGGCATGGCATTAACAGTGTGCGCGCTAAACTTGAATCTTCCCCTGCTGCAAACTGCCTGTTCCAATCGTCCTCAGAAAAGCCCTTCATGAACAACCCGGGATGATTGAGTAGGCAGATTTGCTCTATCCGCCTGTCTCCGCGGAATACGGCTATGGAGCAGCACCCCGCATACTCAAGATGGCGATAGCAACTGTCGGTTGCTTGTATTCCACCGAGAAAAGGAACGAGATGCGAATCGAGGTATCCCCAGAGCTCCGCTCGACTGCGGATGCCATTATTCACTGTTTCAAGAAGTATGAAATTCGCTGTCAGAATGTCCATCTGATCAGCGTTCAGTTTTGGCGCGACAGTCAATGCTTCATCGAGTACGATTTGCTGGAGCGAACGTTCTTCCGACGTTGCTCTGTCTACCAAAATATCTACCAGTAGAGATTCCAAATCTTTGTCGCCAGTTCGGGCGCAGTCTTTTTGTGCTGAAAATAGCGCATATTGCATGCCCGGAGTTTCCAGCGACTTAATGGCATCTGGTTCTCGTGCCTGAAGTTTGGACAGAAACTTCTCAAGTATCTCCTGCGCGCGTGCGGATGCAACAGTCGCAGCTCTCTCAGACAGTTGTAAACTGTTCGCTCTAAAGATGTCCATTGCGATGTTGCGAACATCCTGGCACGTAGGGCCCTGATTAATCACAATTGTTCCAGCCTGCACATTCGTTGACGCATCGCCAGACGACTGTTCTTGCAACTTGGGGTTAGACATCGGGATTTTCCCCAATGTTCACGTTCAGGTCACCGGCGGATTGGTAGTTGTTTGAATTTGTGCCAGAAGACTGCGTTTGGTTAATCTTTGTCGCGCGGCGCCGTTTGACGAACCACCTACCAGCGGCTGCGAGGATGAAAACTCCAATGCCGCTGAAAATCCATTCTTTGTTGCTCATCACCCAGTCCATATTCTCTCCTTTTTGCAAAAATGCACAGTTTGGAGCCCAAGCAGTGGCCGAAGACGCGTTCCACGCCTGACACGGTACTTACAACGCATTGTCATCAGTCTGCAAAGAGTATTCCAGTGCGTGTCCTAGGCAATCCATTGCGATTATCAGAAAAAAAGCCCCCCACGATGTGAATCCAGGCCGAAGCGACCTCCCTCGTGTACCGGACTGTCGATCCGGGGGTTATGACAGCATCCAGACGAAGAATAGGGTGACAGGAAACCCGAACACCATCAGCAGGCGGAATGGCAGCGGGTAGTCGTCAATCTCGGGACATACAGGCGCTGGCGGCTTTGGTGGTTTCGGCGGTCATGCGCCAGCCTTTCTGCAGGGGTTTGCGATCGCCCGCCGGATTGTGATTCCGGAGGTCGCGGGTTCGAGTCCCGTTACTCACCCTTCAAAAAGCCTACTCAAACCGACTTTGGTGTGAGTAGGCTTTTTTTATGACCCACGTTATGACCTACGGAAAACTTGGGTCACAAAAACGCGGGGCAGGGAATTAGGTCACGGGGGCAATCCCTACGAACTCAAGGTTTCGCCATTCAGAAATTTTGCGTCAATTGAGTTCTATCGACACCAAAGTAATCAGCCAGCGTCCCGACCATAGACCTTGTGAAACCCTTCTTGTTGTTCAGAACCTCGAAGTAGGCGGATTCACCTGCGTTCAGTTTCTGCCGCATCATCAGTTCTTCGACAACTGCGAGCGCTTCATCTAAGTAAACATCGCTTGTGATTCTCCGAAGAGCTAGCCGTTCTATCATCTCCAGATATGAATCTTTCGGCTTACCCGGACGGAAGCGAATTGCTGTCTGTGTCAGGTTCAATTCTCCTTGATGCAATTGCACTCAGTCATCGGTGCCGGCCATCCGCAACGAAAGCTGTTGTGCGTCGCGGTCGGCCTGCAACTTCGTTTTCGGATTTCAAGACGCGATCAGAAATCATTCCGGGCGAACCGGGTCACCTGCCAGTGGCAGCTTCACAGTTTGCTTGGTCCATGCGGCTTGGTAGATCGCGAGGATGATTTCGACGCTTTTGCGACCGTCGATGCCATCCACTTTTGCTGGTTTGTTCTGCTGAATGGCTTCCACAAAATCCGCCAGCTGTGCGCGATGGCCTTCGTGCGATATGGCCTTTGGGTCGGCCGCTCCACCGGTGTTTGATGAACCCGGCTTGAATTGTTCACGAAGCTTCGCGTCCCGAGCATCTTCTTCGGCGAATTCCCAGCGGACGATATCGTCCTGTTCCACGATCGCTGTGCCCGTGGTGCCGTGGATTTCCGTCTTCTTTAGCAGACCTGGCCAAGCCGCTGTGGTGGCTTCGATCACTCCGATTGCCCCGTTGGCGAATCGCAATGTTGCGACGCCCACGTCTTCCACTTCGATGCGTTCGTGAGCCAGCGTGTCAGTCATGCCGTTGACTTCTACGACATCGCCCATCAGCCAATACAGCTGGTCGACTTGATGAATGGCTTGGTTCATGTAGGCACCACCGCCGTCCATGCCCCACGTGCCACGCCATCCGCCGCTGTCGTAATATTCCTGAGTTCGCCACCATTTGACATAGGTATCGGCCAGCGTCGGACGACCGAAGCGGCCACTGTCCACGGCAGCTTTCAGTGCCAGATTCACTGGGCTGAAACGTGACGGGAAAATCGCGCACAATCGCACGCCGTTTTTCTCACACGCGTTGATGATGTCGTCGCAGCGAGCCAGCGTGATTTCCAACGGTTTTTCAACCACGACATGTTTGCCGGCGTTGGCCGCTTGGACCGCTAGATCTCGATGAGCACCACTCGGCGTGCAGACGTTGACGATCTGTACGTCCGGGTCGGCCAACATGTCGTCGACGCTGGTGTAAGCCTTGCAGCCGTATTCAGCGGCGAAGCTTTCCGCTCGTTCGGCAACGGTGTCGCAGCAGGCAACCACGGCGGCACCTTCGATTTCAGCAATGGCCTTCGCATGAAAATGCGAAATCATGCCGGTTCCAACAATTCCAAAACCAGTTGTCATAACGTTCCTCTAAGCTGCTGACCGTGGTTGGTGAGTCAATACGCGACCGCTCGCGGCGGCCTGTTTCAGCCCAGCATAGCAATTCTGCTTTCGGTTTTCCGGTTGATGGCTGACCCGCTCTGAATTTGGGTGCGGCAAAATTTCTGGCGGTCCATTGGCTGCGGTTTTTCGCTGATTTGATCAGGGACGTTTTTTTTTCAACCCCTCCCCGCCGAAGGCATGGGAGGGGTCGAACGAGCGGAGCAAGTTCGGGGGAGGGCTGCGCGTATTGTCGATTTTCCGTTGCAGATTGCCGATTTCCAATGCCATACTCCAAGGCCCTCTCCCGGACATCGCTCCGCTGGTCCGACCTCTCCCTCGCGCTGCGCTTGGGAGAGGTGCAAACACTACGTTCTCAACTTGATTGACGCTCGTCCGCCATTCACTGTTTGCTAGGGAAATTTGCCACCCCCTCTGAATTTTTCCGGCTCGAAATGGTCGACACCTACGCGCCCGTTCGGGACTCAGGCCAGCCAATATTTCGACCGGAACAAAACCTGCTCAAAGTGATAACGACTGTAACACCCAATTTTCAGCAGCCTAGGTTTGGCCTACCGTTGTGCCCGGTGCAGCGGGAGCCTCGCATCGGCGAGGCAACCTTGTCCCTGACCACCGGACAGTTGTTACTTGTCCTGCTTTTCGCGTTTAAGAAATTCCGAAACTTGCATACGCCCCTCGTCGTTCATGGGGCCGATGATCACTTCTTGAGACCCGCTCGGCTCAATTTTTAACGAATCATGTAAGATTGATTCACTGGCACGAGGAGATTGCACGCTACGAATAACAGACACCTTGCCCGGTGGAATCCACGGATTGTGAAAACTTCGATCGGCGTGGAGCGGTGTGTTCCAGACATGGACGAGGGTTTGAGCCCGCCCTTCCGCCTGCAGGTGAGTTGTGAAGTGGACTACTTCGTCGAATTCGTCGTCGACAAACTTTCCGGACACCTCAGCCCAAGGTTCCAGCGTAATGACGGGGTTCTTTTCGCACTCCTCGTTGCTTAACACGCCGAATCCCACTTCGTGAAACACAAGTATCTGAAAAACCTCAGAATCAGGGTAGAAATCAAATTTGCCATTCAGTTCGCTCAGCGTTCGTGTGGGTTCCTTATCCGGAAATAGCAACCGACCGTGTTCGATGAAGACTCGTTTTGTCCATGTTTCGCCAAACGAACAAACAATGATCTCGGCGTCTGCTACCCGTTTCCCCTTGAATTCAACGGTCCCCACTCTGTGTTTTGATCGGTCTCGCAGCGGTGGGCCGTTCGGCTCTAACGAGTCGTAGTAACTGGCAAGCTCTCCCGTCGCAAACCCGAAGAAGTAGATTCCTCGCCCTGTCGCCGTCCGGCACCAAGTATCAAATGTTTTCTCGCGGGCATCCATCTCGTCCATCATAGACCGAGTAAACCGAACCCCGGGCGCAATCAGCCCCGTTTCATTCAGTTCCGCCAGCCGACCGGGAATACTGTCCCAGATCGCAGATCTTCCCATCGTGAATGACAACATGCTTCGCAACCACGAACATCACGGGTGGGTGCCAGCGGCGTATGAAAACAGGGTCGCCTATTTGGGGTGCTGAGGGACGTTTCCCATTTCGCGACGGACCAATATTGCAGGTCGCGCGGTCGCCGTGAACTTCCACGACCTGCCCTGTCGCAGCATAGCCAGTTGGAAAGCCGGCATCGGGTTGCAGCTTCATATTCGGGCCGATGTACACCCCGTTTTCCAGTCCCGCACGAATACCGTCGTCAGCTCCAATGGAAACCTCTACGGCGAAACGGTCACCGTGACGTTCGACGCTTAACACCTTCCCGGTAGCGCACGATTCATGACGAACGAGCGGTTTCTGGTCAGGCTGCTGCGGTTCCTGAGCGAACACAGCAACGGGCACTGACAAGAACAGTAAAATCAGTTTCAGTGATCTGTTAACAACTGCCAGCATCTGACCCCCCCCCCTCAAAAACCTTACGGGCACGACACAAGAGCTTCAATTTTCATCGAGAAATTCTCGTAGCCCCTATTGCCGACAAACGGTATCATACCCACCATGAGTACCGCACAGCAGTATGAATTCGTGACAGTCGACGACTACTTGGCCGGAGAACTTCTTTCGGACATCAAGTACGAATACGTCGATGGCCGAGTGTACGCGATGGCCGGCGGCACCAACATCCACAGCAAAATTTCTTCTCGGGCGCTTATCAGCCTTGGACAGCAACTTGCCGGTTCGCCGTGTGAAGCGTTTAACTCCGACACCAAAATCCGCATTCAGCGTAACCAACGAAACTACTTCTACTATCCCGATGTGTCCGTCGTTTGCGAATCGAACCCGGACGACGATACGTTTCAAGGTAAGCGTCCGGGGAACCCATTTGGGCGGGCCGCGTTCAGTTGCGGGTGCCGTCGGCGTTGCGGAGCTCAGCGGCTGCGATTTTCTCGCGGCGTTTTTGACGATCGTCGCGTTTGCGGTTGGCCACCTGGCGTGCCTC
>JBDNHJ010000261.1:0-21013 GCA_041688835.1 Fuerstiella sp. | reverse complement strand
TATTCCACCACAGAAACACTGCAACTGGTGGCCGCCAACGAAAATGACGTGGTCTTCGCAGTTCGAGAACTGACCGTGTATCCCAATGCGGCAACAGAATGGGAAGTGTTGGTCGGTCCAGCGGATGGCAACAATCTGTTGCGAGATGGCACAGAACTGAAACTTCCACCGACGACGCTGACTCCTGAAAACAAAGACGCCCCCATTCCGCTGCTGGTGCGACTCAAAAAACGGAACGGCGTCGCCACCACAGCCAACGTCCAAATCTTTGCGATAAAAATCGATGGCAAAGAAACGTCATTGGGCACGCGCGAAGTGAGTTTTACGGAATCGAATACCGTGGTGATTCCGTTCACCGACACGGATGCGACAGCGAAGGAAGGTGCGGGAACAGCCACCGATTTACCAATCACAACAGACGTGCGTGGCGGAATTCGGCTGGAAGTGACGCCGGAACTCAAAGGAGCCCAGACAAGTTCATTCATCGTGCGGCCGATGATCGCCGATGCACAAGAATACGTCGATGCTCCGCGCTTGGAGTACAATCAGACTCAGCAAAAACTGACCATCATCGTCCATCGAAAACCGAACGTTGCCAGCTTGGCCCCCGAGTCTCTGCCGGTCGAGTTTCATTTCAACGCGTTGTTGTCGGGTTTGTTGGTGATTGATCTGTCGAGTCCCAACAAGGCCGAATTGGAAAAAGGTGCTAACAAATTCGACTTCGTCTTTTCCGACGCGCTGCGACGTCGCTTGAGCGGCTCACAGGAACTGGAATTTGCCATGTCCGTGGCCGGCATTCCGCAGGTCTGGCGTTGGCGTCTTCAAGATGATGGGCCGGTTCTGATGGCATCTGATGATCCGGTGATCCGCGCTGAACTTACGGTGCAAGAATCCGAGGATGTGAAAGTCCTGAAGCTGAATGACGAATTGTTATTGGGGGCAGATTGGAAGAACGCAAAACTGGACGTCAGGCTGCATATCCATGGCGGTCAATTTGGGTATCGGCAGGGCGTGTTCACGCGGCGTCATCAAGTGAAGCTGAGACTCGCCAAACAAAACGCCAGCTCATCGATCACAGTGTACGACCAGGACGTCTACACGCGACAGGTCGAAACAATTGACGTCAGTGCTGCAGAGAACGGTGCCTGGAATTTTTCAACCAACACTGCGTCCTACCAAACAATCGGTTACCAGATTGCACAGAACAATCTGCCAGCCGGTAAGTACGAACTGATTGCCGAACTCTCCACGCCTAGAGACACCGGCACACTCGCGCGCCACACGCAGCAGTTTGTGTTCGATGACACAGTACCGGAGTTTGGTGAACCGGCTGTTGCATTTGCTGATGCACTTGCTGATGAATTTCGGATGGGAAGCGTCATCGAAGGCCGCGTGAATGTAGCCGACCCGGAGTCCGAAATCGCCGAAATCAAAGTGGGATTCAAAAAAGACAAACTCACCAAAATCGCACTGTCAGGCAGTTTTAAGCTGCCTGGCAATGCGGCGGGCGTTCCTCGTCCGAATGGGGCGGCTCCCGGACAAACGGAACGGGCGACTTTATATGTTGAGGTCACCAATCACGCACAGCTGACCAAAGTGATAGAGACAGACGTTCTTTTTGTTGCACGTGCCATGAAAAACACAGTCGGAACACTTGGCAAGACGGGCAGTGTGGAATTCAAATTTGAGGCCACTGGGGCATGGACGGCGGAACTTCAACGTGATGGGGCGACCATTATCACCCAAAAAGGAGCCAGCCCGATTGTTTTTAGTGATGTTCCTGTCGGGTCGTACAAAATTTTCTGGAAGACAGGCGTCAACGCCAAAGCTGGCCTGACGGACGCCTTTTCTGTAAAGCAGGGCGAAACAGCGGAAGTTGCGCCATAGATGTTTATGACATTGGAATCTCATGAGTAGTTATTTTTACAAAGCACTGGAATGGATCCGATTACTGTTCGGCATGATGCCGCGATCGGGATTCGGTTCAACCACTGTGTTCCTCGTGTTGCACTATTGCTTCATGGCGTTCATTGCGCTGTTGCTGGCGTATTTTAGCGACAGCATTCGCGGCACAGGCACCGACGGGATCGGCCGTGTGATGACGGGATCGTGGTTTATCGATCGCATCTGGTGTGGCGTGGTGTTCGTGATCGTCTACTGCATCATCCGGATCGTGCTGTATTTACTGGAACTCTTGGGAATTGAAGACGATGCCGAATTCCCGGATATCGAAGACGACTGGAACACCGTCTTAGAAGCCCTTGATCGAGACCGTCTGCCGATCGACGATATTCCCCTGTTTCTGGTCAACGGGTTCACTCCCGAACAGGAACAAAGCGCCTTCGAATCGTCGTCCAATATCGACTGGAAAGTGATCGCTCCACCGCTGGCGCAAAAATCCGCCGTGATCCGCGCTTACGCCAACGACGATGCGATTTTTTTGTGTTGCACGGGCATCGGCGTCGTCAATTTTCAACAGGGAAAAGTTTCGCATGAATCTCCTGTCGGGGGCGGTGTGGCGTTCGAAGCCAGTGCGGGAGTCACGGGCACCATCCGTGCCGGAGCCTTGCCCGAAGGTGTCGGGCAAGTTCGGTCTGCCACCGGCACCAACCCGGCGGGATTTCAGGCCCCCACGGGTCCGCCGCCAAGTGCCGCGCCACCGCCCCCAGCACCAGCGCCGCAGCCTGCGGCTCCCAGCGCGCTCGGCGGATTCTTCGGAACGATCGCCCCCGGTGGTTTGCAGCGTGCGATGGAAACTTTTGCGGCCCTCCGCAGCAGCGACGTCAAAGGTTTCGGCAAAAAACGATTGGCTCGATTGGACGAAATGGAAACGATGCTTGGCATCCGTCGCATGCAATTCCTGTGTTCGTTGATCAACGATACACGGCGACCGTTCTGCCCGATCAACGGCATGTTGCAGGGAATTCCGTTTTCTTGGGCAGAAGATCAGGAGTACGCCAAAAGTCTGGCACCGTCAGTGCGGGAGGACATCATTGCTGTCCACGACAAGTTACAGCTGCAGTTTCCTTTAGTGGCTGTGATCACCGAATTGGATGACGTCGCTGGGATGCGTGAATTTATTCTTCGAGCAGAACGCATGCAGCCGGGGCTGCGACTGTCGCGCGCCGGCAGTAGCTTTGCTGCGGGAGCGGACGTCAGCGACAAGCACGCAGAATGGCTGATCGAACGGGCGATGCACTGGTTTCGAGGCTGGGTGTATTCTGCGTTTTCTAACGACATCGAAAATCGTGAAAACCAGAAACTATTCAGCATGTTGTGCGCCGTAAACCAACGTCAGGCGGCAATGGTGACTTTGCTGCGGGAATCGATGTATAAGGCGGTCAATCCACGCCCCCGACTGCAAGGGTGCTATTTTTGTGCGACGGGTCGAGCTTCTACCGAACAGGGATTTATTCGAGGCGTGTTGGACAAGTTGCCTGAATCTCAGGGCGAAGTCGCCTGGACTCCGCAGCTGCGAAAATCGCAAACACGCGCTGGTAATCTGGCGTGGTGCTTTCTGGCGGCTGCAGGCTTACTAGTGGTGGCGACGGTTGTCGTACTGATGAGAACAGTGGGAGGCGGCGAATGACGGGGCGCGATAAGAACAACTGGCGCGGTGGTCGTACTTCTCAACGATCGGAGCAGCGTGAAGCGGCCACCGAAAAGTCGTGGAAACGATCGCGGAGTCCGGCAGCGGCGGCCAAAGGACGTCGACGGCCATGGGGCAAGCTGATCTTTACGGTGCTGGCGATGCTAGGGCTGGTTGTCTGTGGATGGTGGATCTTTCGACCCAAAAATCACGTTCATACACATTTTGTGATGCTGGATTTGCTGTCTGTTACTTCCGGCGAGAGTGCCCGTCACAGTGCCAGTACCGAATTCTTCGATCCCTCACAGACACCCGCCGTGCCAACGCTGCCTGCATCTGGCCGACCGCTAGGAGTAGTCACGGACAGCCGACACAGTTCATTGATTTTCGCAGATGATCTCAGCTCCCAGCTTGATCAGGCACACGTTGTTGTCGTCTATCTACAAACGCAGTTGCTGACGACAAGCGACGGAAACATCCAGTGTCTCGGCAAGACCAGCTCTCCCGACCTCAGTGAAAATGAATCGGAATCACTCACGAAACTCAAACAGCAACTCAAGATTCTCACGGACGCCAAAAAACGAGTCCTGCTCATCGTCGACGAAATCGACGGGCTTGCTTCGTGGCGAGTAGGCGACTTCCGCGCGGACGCTGCAGACAAAGTTCTGGCGTGGGCGGATGAAGAGGACTTCCAGAGTCGTCTGGTCGTCATGACGTCGTATTCTAGGCCGCAACTGATCGGTTCCGGATTCGAAACGAATCACGGTCGCACCGCGTTCGGCGCACTCGTCGCCAACGGGCTGTCGGAACTGGCGGATTCGAATAACTCGGTCGACAACCTCAAGAAGCTACACGTGGCAGAATTTTGCGACTACGTCACGCAGAAATCTAGTCACCCAAACAACACAATTCGTGTCAATCCCTCCGCACAGCAACTCGCCGACGACGGCCGAAATTTCGTATTGCTGGGTGAACTCCCAACGGCTCCAGAACCGGACGCCGCCGCTGCACGCCCCGAAAGCTCAGCCTTGGCCAGCCTGTGGGAGCAACATGATCGCCTGAATCGCAAACTCGCTTGGCGATGGAGACCGATGCTCTGGCAGACAGCGACGGAACTATTGCTGCGTGCCCAACAGGCGAGTCTCAACGGGCACAGCACAATCGCCAGCCAGCTGATTGCTCGAGCCGACAGGACCATCGTTGAACTGGAGAAAGCCACGACCGAAATCGTGCCTGATTCGGAACAGCCTGACACCGAATTCGGCATCCCGCAGGCATGGCTCAACGAATTGCCGAGCGGTGGAAATGTCGACAGCAAGTCCACCACCTTCGCACTGCAGCAGAATCTGGAACAATATCCGTTCGGTCCGCTGAACTTGCAACGATCTCCGGCGTTGGAAAATTCGGCGGTGGAATGCCGCACCGCAGCCGAAAATGCGATGCGGGCTTCCATCAGTGTGGCAGGATTGATTCCTCAAACGATTCGCTCGGCAGAACAACAAACGCTGATCGCGGAAGATCGGCTGTTCACCAGTGACATTCCGGCCGAGTTGTCGCAGGATATCGCCGCCAATCTTAATTTGTGGAAATCCATTCAGAGATTCAGCGAAGCGCACCAGCGCGCGGAATTGCTGGTGCAACGGACGATCAGCGTTTCGGAATCACTCGCCTACTGGGCCGCGACGTTTCGCTTTGACGTCGACAACGATTTTGAAGATCAGTGGAACAAGCTGCTGTCGCGACATCTGGTTGCGCAGCCGATCAGTGCTGATGATGTTCAGAAAAGTTTTCTGTCAGCCAACCTGTTGGCATCGCGACAGTCGCCGGGCATCAAACGGATTTCCGTTCCGTTGCGGTCCAACGTGTATCGGCTGTTGATCTCAACGCGCGCTCTGCAGAATCAACTGCATCCCGTTGAACCGGATTCGGGGTGTGGCGAAGCGGAGCTCAAGCAGCGTACGGACCATCTGTCCGAAATGGCAGATCTGTGCGACGTCGAATGGCGCGCTGTCGACAGCGGATTCCAAGACCTGTGTTCTGCAACGAATCTTTCGGGTAGCGCCACGCCGACGGCGGAACAGGCGGATCAGGCGCGAGGAATCGGTGCCACACTGAACGTGACCCTGCTGGCCCCAGAAGCACGCGGTGAACTCATCCGAAGACTGACTTCGCTGGACAAGGAGGCTGCCGAAACTGCGGAAGCTGCATCCGACACGTCCGGAGCTGATGCGGACAACGCCGCACTTTCTGACGCTCGCCAAAACGCATTGTGGTACAGTCAACATCTCAGCCTGTTCGCCAAACACAGCGCGATCGAGTCAACCTCGGCAACCGCCTTGCTTAGCAAAGCGTGCGATGGTCTTGCAGCGGAAGCTCAACAGCCGTTGGCGTTGCCTGAGTTCGGTTCGGCCGTCCGTTCGTTCTGGAAGCAAGCTCGCGGCACAGTCGCCACGGCACAAGCTTCTTCCGGAACGGAAACACCGGGGTTGCTTCGGCAGGCAGATCAACTCAGTCGAGGCTTTTCAGCATTCGACGCAGCACGGTACTCCGACTCTGTGACATCCGAGCTTCAACGATTGTGGCAGGTTGAACGTTGCCTGAGCCAAGCGGATCGACTGGTCGCAGGACAGTGGGTGCTGCCGGAAGATCGTCCGCCGTTTCATGAAACAGGGTGGTTTGCCCAAGCGGCGACACGGTGGCTCAAAACAACCGAATCTTTGGCCGGCGGACTCAATTCCGCTTCCGATAACGTGCCTGCGTTTGTGCGGGCAAGAATCACCGGAACAAAATCGCAGCTGGAAGCGGCCGGAAGCTGGTCAATCCGCTTGCGGCCCAAATCCGGCGGTATGGTTGACCTGCGAGGCAACAATATTGATTCCAGCATTCCATTGACGCTGCAGTTTGAATCCACGCCGCCGGCGGGAATTGCGGCCATTCAATTCCCACTGGACACCGATCAACCACTGGTCACGATCCCCCAGAACTCACAGCCGCTGGATCTGCGCTCGCGGCCCACAGATGTTGAAATTCTGTTCCGTCGTGACGGCAATCCGGGAACTGAGGGATGCACGGTTGCCGATTTTCGGCCGCAGATCTTTTTCCGTGGCCGCCAATTCCAATCGGATCACTCAGTCACCGTGAACCCTTGCGCAGCCAATCAATTCGTCTACCGAAAACTCGCCCGACCAGCCACAGCCAGCGTCACCGTCTTCGGAGACGACGTCCGCCCGTTGGCGTTTGTGCTGGATATGTCGAAGAGTATGCAGAACCAACTGCCGAGCGGGGAAAGACGGTACAACGTGGCGTTAGATCGACTCAAGACCACTATCGAAGGTCAAGACGAACACCAACGAGCCAGCCTGCGTGTATTCGGCCATCGGATTAGCAACACCGGGAACTTTAACCCAGCATACGAAGCCATATTCCAAAAAGGCGATCCCGGAGTCACTCCACAGCGTGACACAGTGATTGAGATTAAGCAAAGAGCGTTGGATACTGATGGGATCAGTAAATTTCGAGAGGTCATCCTGAAACTCGAAATGACGGAGCCTTGGGGCATTACTCCGCTGCTACGATCATTACGCGACGCGATCAGGGACGACCTCAGCAAAAAGCCGGGTATCATCATCGCGATCACTGATGGCATCGCCACAGACGCCGGGATTCACATCGACACTTTTCAACCCGCCCGAGAAGATGAGGGTATTCCCAATCTGACGGGCGATCTCAAAGACGCCATTGATGCGAACAAAGCCACGAAGGTGATCGTCGTCGCATTCGATTTTCAGGATCCAGCCGAACGGACGGCACTGAACAAAATCATGGCCGCCAGCGGTATCGCGGCGAACCAAATCGTTAATGCGGGCAACGGAAGCGAACTACATGACCGCATCGGGGAAGCACTTGATCCGCCCTCGTTTATCGTCTCTGAATCCTCAGCCGCGAGTTCCAAATTCGAAGGCTCCGCCGATCTCGGTGACAAGGTCCAAGTGATCCCAGCGGGAAATCAATATCGCGTCACTTACGCAGATATCTCGCCGGCTGAGGATATTCCAGCGGGGCCCGGTGACCAGTTCCGCCTGAATGTCGACTGGTCGAGTCGACAATTCAAATTCGACCGCCAGTCCCCCGTCGACAATTCCAAAATGGCGACCCGCCCCGCCGACACGCAAACACCGTGGATTTTGCGAAGAATCGCAGCCAATTTAATTCGCCCCAGTGGAGCTCAAGCGTCTGAGACTGGGCAGTTGGATCTAACCCTGATGCTGGACCATCAGGAGGACTTCCAGCCGGTTCGTCAGCCTGAAGAAATCGAATTGCGGATCACGTCATTGGAGAACTTTCGCGCGACCGAAGTGATGGAATCTTACTTCTCGGATCGCGGTGCACCGGGATACCGCGTGCAGATTCCAGCGTGGCCAATCTCGCAAAACGTCCGCGTCGATGCGGCATGGAAGATGGCACGCACCACGCCGGAATTCGTGCTGACGTTTGCTGAACTTCAGCAGCGAAAATCACTGGCAGCGAAGGGCGATTTTCCAACGTGTGAACTTTCCGTAACGGTCTGGGACAGCGGCATTTTGGAAGTGCGTCTGGACCCGATCGAACCGGTCCCGGATGCACTGTCATCACCGGAATCAGACAATCTAGTCCAAGACGTTCGCATCGAAGTCGGGTCGCGCGGCGAACTGCGGACCAACGACAGTTTTCGGCCTGATGAAGTCACTTATGCCATTCATCGATTCGAAGACGGTGCTGTCGTCTATCGTTTCGACGGCAACTATGACGCGGCAAAGTTGGAAGGCAAACACATCGGCTTCACATCCAGATCCAGTCGACTTAAAAACGCCATCCGACCGCCGACGATTACGATCCGCCCCCATGACAAACAGAATTAACAAAGTCGAGTCTTGCCAGATTGCTATTTGTCGCGGAACCAGCCCCCACCGTGATTTCTCGGCGGAGCCCGCCGAACTACGCAGGCGGAAAATCGATTGCCGTCGGCTGTTGTTGTGGTCGGGACGGTGATATCATTTTGTGTGATCGACACAAGCAAGGTACACAGCTAGGGCTACGATTTTGAGTCATCAAATGCAACTCGTCCGTTTGCCGATCCGGTTCGTCGCGCTCATGTTGGCGGGCTTCGTCTACAGCGGTGCGTCTGCGGACGAAGCGGCGATGGAAGCGCCGTTCGCACAGGGTTCAGTCGATACTGAAGACCTTTTGCTTCAAGTGCCATTCGAACGAAGCGATGGAAGGTGAGCTTGATCTGCAGCGATTCGAATCGATGTCTGATGTGCAATCCGATGTGCAAGCTGATGTGACGCCGTGGCTGGCGATGATTCAGCAATTGAGCACTGGCGAGATGCCGCCCAAAGATCATCCGCAGCCTGCGGACACTCAGCGACAGCAGTTGCTGGATTGGACACAAAACCTACTGAACAGCGAATCGCTGGCTCGCGCTGGAGATCCCGGCGCTGTTCCTCTGCATCGACTTAGCAACACCGAATACAACAATACCATCCGTGACCTGACGGGCATCGATCTGCAACCGACTCACGATTTTCCTGCCGACGGAGCAGCCGGGGAAGGCTTCACCAACGCCGCTGAAGCGTTGAGTCTTTCGCCGACACTGATGAGTCGTTATGTCGACGCGGCAAAGGAAATCGCCGGCCATGTTGTGCTGTTGCCCGACGGTTTTCGCTTCTCAGCTTCCTCCACAAAACGCGACTGGACGGACGAAAGCCTGGCCGCGTTGCGAGTCTTCTATCGACAATTTACGCAAGAAGGCAGCCTGCCGTTAAAGCCCTACATCGCCGCACTGGTCGAACAAGCCGGAGCCTTGCGAGCGGACGAAATTGCGCTGCAACAGATCGCTGTGGAACGAAACCTGAGCCCCAAGTATCTGAGTCTTCTGTGGGACGCATTGGAACGGACAGAACCGTCTTGGCCACTGGGGCGATTGAGAACGTACTGGGCGACGGCGACAAGTCCCCACGTCGATGTCACTGTCGATGTCACTGTCGACGAAGCGATTGTCGAAGCGATTGTCGAAGCGATTGTCGAAGCGATTGTCGGTGAAGTGTCCGGATGGTTCGATCGGCTGTGGGACTTCCCGAAAATCGGCAGTTACGTCAGTGACTATCGGCAGGTGGCGAAAGACCCCGTGATTCAGGAATCACAAACGATCACGATCAAGCCAGAAGTGCTGCCGGGGCAAAGCGAGGTGACTTTGTATCTGCTGGCCAGCAGCGTCATCGGGAAACCAGCAAACGCCGTGTTTCAGAATCCGCGTTTCACCGGCGGCAACGGCCCGGCGTCAGGGTTGTCGCTGCGCAACTACGCCGACTTCGGGCCTCGGTATGAAGTCGATTTCGCCGATCTGTTTGCGAAGACCGCAACCTATCTGGCAGCGGCTGTGGAAGCGGCGAATGACTCCGCAACGTCGATCGAGCAACTGGCGATCAAGCACCAGCTCGATCATGAATTCCTGCAGCGTTGGATCGCCGTGCTGGACGTCAAGCCGGTCGATCGTTCTTCGAAGCCTATCGAACTCGGTTGGCTGGTGCCCGCTGTTGTTCTGCAGGCACTTAATGAACCGTCGCCGAATCCCGACCGTCCCGCGATTAACGGCTGGCGGCCACAGGGGTCGGATCTTCCCATCGTGATTTCCAATGCGTCAGATAAAACGGAATTGGTGCCCGGACGTATATCGCCGCATGCTGTGGCGATGCATCCCACACCCACGGAATTCGTGGCAGCCGCCTGGAAAAGTCCGCTGACAGGGCGAGTTCGCATCACCGGCAAAGTCCATCACGCTCATCCAGCCTGTGGCAACGGCGTCGCTTGGTGGATCGAACAACAATCGGCTGAACGCTCGGCGATCGTCGCCGAAGGTGCCGTGGATCTGGGACAAGTCGCCGACATTGCGGCGATTGATCTGAACGTCACCATCGGCGATTCGATCTTGCTGGCCATCGACGCACGCGACGGTAGCCATGTTTGTGACCTGACAGAAACCGCGTTCACGATCGCAGAATTAAAGTCCGACGCGAACACCGAATTGAACGCCGAAGAACTTCGTGTGTGGGATCTTGCGAAGGACGTTGCTGATAGTATCACAGACGGGAACCCGCATCACGACAGCTACGGCAACAGCGATGTCTGGAGTTTCGTCCAAGGCGATTCGAAAGCTCGGCCTGCTGGGGCGGCGAAATCGGCAGACTACCCACTACTAACGAGCTGGCGAGTAGCGGCAGCAACCGGCGCTGAAAGCTCAGCAACTGCGGCGGAACTCGCCCTGCAACTGCAGACTTTACTGACATCAAAACGCCCTGAAGAATCTGATGCTGCGGCGCGGAAGCTATACGACTTCTTGGCGTCGCCGACCGGGCCATTGCTGAACAAACTGGATTTTTCGCGGATCAGCACACCGTCTCAAAGCCGTGGCTTCGGCCTAGCGTCGACGTTGTTCGGAGTTCATCCGTCGGGCGCTGCGGTGGACGGCAACAGCTTGGTGGTGCCGACGGGAACAGTGCTGGCTGTTACATTGCCTGCGGCGTTGTTGGCTGAGCATCAGTTTGAAGTCGATTGCACTTTGGACGCCACTGCCACGGATGCCGCCGTGCAGTTTCAGGTGCTGACAGCGCCGCCGACCGACGCTACGGTGTGGAACGTTTCGCCGTCGATTGTGTCACCGATCGTGGCGTTCAACGGTGGTGATGGAGCATCACAGCTTCTGGCCGGACTGGCCGAATTTCGTCGCGTCTTTCCACCGAATGTGTGTTACCCGCACATCATTCCGTTGGACGAAGTCGTTTGTCTGAAAACGTTTCATCGTGAAGACCAGCCGTTGATTGATCTGTTTCTAAACGAGAGTCAGACGGCGGAACTGGAACGTCTGTGGGCGGAACATCGATTCATCACCAAGTTTCCGATCATTGAAAATGAGTACCTGCCGTTGTTTATCGGCTTTGTGACTCAAGATCAGCCGAAGTCACTGCTCGATTTCTTCGAAGCCAAGCGGCCCACGTTTCAAAAATGGGCAGACGATTTCGAAACGGAATTCAACGCGGCCGCTGAGCAACAGATGCGGCAGTTGTCTGCGTTCGCAGCGCGTGCTTGGCGACGTCCGTTGTCGGATGCGGAGCACCAAGGCTTGTCGGATCTGTACCAAACACTGCGTGCCAAAGACGCCTCTCACGAAGAAGCGTTCCGCACCCTAGTGTCTCGAGTGTTGATGTCCCCATCTTTTTTGCTGCATCTGGAACAGTCGCCTGCGGGCCCGAACGCCGCACCGGTCAACCAATGGGAACTGGCTAGCCGTCTGAGTTACTTTTTGTGGTCTTCGATACCGGACGAACAACTGCGAGATTTAGTGGCGACTGGCCGCCTGAATGAACCGCATGTGTTGGCGGCACAGGCCACAAGAATGCTGCAGGATCAGCGAGCGAGAAGTCTGGCGATTGAATTCGGAACGCAGTGGCTTCACATTCGCGGGTTCGACCAGTTCAACGAAAAGAACGAAAAGCTGTTTCCGAGTTTTGCCAACTTGCGCGGCGCGATGTACGAAGAATCGATTCTGATGTTTCAGGATTTGTTTCAAAATGACAGGCCAGCCATATCGCTACTGGACTCCGACTTTACGTTTTTGAACGAATCGTTGGCGAATCACTACGGCATTCCCGACGTGTCTGGCGAACACTGGCGGCGGGTGGATCGTGTCCGGCCGTTCGGTCGGGGTGGTGTTCTGGGGCTGGCCAGCGTTCAGGCCAAGCAGGCCGGAGCGTCTCGTTCGAGTCCCATTTTGCGAGGCAACTGGATTGTCGAAACGTTGCTGGACGAACCCATGCCGCAGCCTCCTCCGAATGTGCCTCTGCTGCCGTTTCGTGAGAAGCTGTTGTTCCTGCGTGGCCTGTACAACGCAGAAGCGCGCAGCGGCGGAATTCACAGCTGCCAGACCGGCAACCTGCTGACCGGTGCCCACCTTGCCGATGGCGGAGAAATTCGATCCGGCATCAGCATGGTCCAAGTGGTCGCACAGCACTATGCCGACCAGACGAAAGTCGATAGCTTGGTCCTAAAAGAAGCGGCCGGTCTGTGAAGTCGCATCAGCCAGTCAGACACACGTCGGCTCGACGAATATCTGGAATCGGTTCGCGAGGTGGAGCGGCGAATCCAAAACGCGGGCCAGGCGCGGCGTCTGGAAGGCTGGCGGCCGACTCTGGACAGCCCGGATATCGCTCGGCCCAGCGACGGCATTCCTCAGAATATCGACGACCACATGCGATTGATGTGCAATATTCTGGTGCTGGCATTTCGGACAGATACAACGCGAGTGTGTACTCTGAAACTCAACAACGACCATTCCTCCTTGCGGTTTCCGAATTTAATTTCCGACCGCGGCCCGACGCAAGGGATCGATTACATAATTCACCATCTGCTGTCTCATACAGACAACGGCGACTGGCTGAAGGTGAATCGATTCTTTACGCAGCAACTGGCATACATTGCTGGCAAACTAGATGCCATTCAAGAAGGAGAACGCACGCTGCTGGACAATTCGATGATTCTATTCATGTCTAGCATGATGACTGGTAGCCACAACAACGATCAACTGCCAGTGGTGATGCTCGGCAGTGGCGGCGGACAGATCAAGACCGGCCGAGTACTCGATTATCGTGACAAACCCAACAGAAAAATGTGTAGCCTGTATCTGTCACTGATGGACAAGGTCGGCGTCCAGCGAAACAGCTTCGGAGACTCCACTGAGCGACTGGCCGAAATCTAACGCCCCAAGTGCTGTGCTGGCAGCTTGAGGTTGTGCGTCTGGTTGTCGTCCGCAACTGGACTGTTCGGCAAACGAGTTGACGGGAAACGCATGGACGACTCCGTAATTCGTCTGCCTTTAACTCGTCTGCCTTTCGCGTCCAAGGCTGGAGTTGTAGTCAACCCATTTTCGATTGGGGTTTCGGCAAGTTGATGGATTTGTGAGGTCCAGAGCGACCGTTCGGGCTGTCGAAAATCGTAGAACGGGCACTCCAGCCTTTTTATACCCCACAACTTGAATCTTCAAACCAAGAACGGTCGGACTTCCGGCAGTGTTCTCTTCGATGACGGCCCGTAACTCAGCATCTGTTGTTCAACGGTTTCGGAAAATCGATACGCCATTGCCAGAGCCATGAAGCCTTTCCTAGAGCAGCATTATTCCGGAGCCGCATCTGCTGGGGCCGCATCGTCCGTGGCTTCTTCTTGAACTTCTTTCTTCTTGATGACATCGTTGCGAGTCACTCGGAATTTTTCGAAGCTGTCCGAAGAGATCACGTAGTACCAAGCAGCGAACCGGCGAGATAATTCGTCCGCTTTTTCTTGGCCGGTCTTCACCTTCGCGTCGAAAGCTTTTAACTTGGTTTCGTAGGATCGCTTCTCAGTCTCATAAGCTGCCAACGCCTGATCGTACTCTTCCTGAGCGACCTGCTGGGGATCTTTTTCTGGGACCACTGGCTTCGCAGGTTCAGCGGCAGGCTCCGTTGTGTCGGCAGGCTTGTCGCCGTCGGCTTTGTCAGCAGCAGGCTCAGCCTGCTTCGCGTCCTCAGTTGTGTCCGCTGCTGGTTCTTTCACTGCGGCAGCTTCTGGTGCCGCTGTTTCCGTTGCAGCTTCATCCGTCGCTTCCGCTGCGTCTTCTTTCACTTCCGTTGCAGCAGCTTCAGATTCCGTCGCTTCTGGTGCAACCTCTTCTGGTTCTTCGGTTGTTTCAACCGTTTGAGACTCTTCCTCAGCTTCCTCTTGTGCGGCCCCTTCCACATCCGCCTCATTTTTCAGAGCGTCCGAAGCTTCTTCTGCCTTAGCCTCTTCGGCAGCTGGTGCCTTTTCAGCTTCTTCTTTCTTAGGTTCCTCTTTCGCAGTTGGCTCTTCGACAGCTGGTGCCTTTTCCTCAGCCGCAGCGGGTTCCAAAATCTCAGGCTTCACAGGCTCAACCGGCGCGACCGGTTTTTCACCCAGCAGTGCTTCGTTAAAAGCGGCCTTCAAGAACAAGTACCGACGCGGGCCGTCCTGTTCAGCTTCCTGTTCAGCTTCCTCTTTAGCGTCGCCTTCAGATTCATCCTCTGACTTCGCCTCTTCTTCTTTGCTCAAGCCAACTTCGATGTCTTTGCCCGAACCGCGAGCAATTTCGCCGAAGTACAACGAATACTCAACCCCGTTGCTGAGGCCAGCAATCATGTCGCCTTCGTTGGCGTACAGCCGCTTCTGGCCGCTTTCGTCACCCCCATAAAAGAAGCCTCGCGCCGACATTTCACGGTCGAATGAAGCCTGCATGGCCTGCTGCAACTGAGCTGGCAGGCGCAGATTGCCACCCATGCCTTCCGGCTTTTTTCGGACGCCGACGATCTTCAGTTTGTCGAGGTTGGTCACCAAAGACGTGATCGGGCTGTCGTCCAGCTCTTCGGTGTCGGTATCCAGTCCGGCCAGTTGCCATTTTTCGGTCGATTGCAGGTCCGCCTTGGCGAATTCGAGTTTCTCTTTGCCTTCAACCGTGCCCTGTTCTTCGTTGATAGAATAATTGTCGAGCGTCACTTTTACGACGTCACTGGACGACATTTTCAGTAGATCGGGTTCGATCCAGTCACTGAACTTCGCCGACAAATCGACTTGCAGTTCGGTGACGTAAGTGTTGTCGTTTTCCGGTTCACGCACAAAGTAATGGCCGCTGCGGTCTTCCGACTGATTGCCGATAATCAAGTCCACTAGCGGATTGCCGCTACCATCCGCCAGCGTCAGACGGGTGCCCCGTTCTTCTGCTGTGCCGATGCCTTCTGCCGATGGATCAACCACGCCGAAACGTTTCCAGTCGTCTTTGAGTCGGCTTTGAATGGCCGTCTTTTTGACACCCATCAGCGACGTGGCTGTTTTGGCCAATCGTTCTTTGGCTTCGGCTGGATAGTCGTGGTGCGACGGAATGACCCACAGCCCCTTTTCGTTTTGGCTAACGGAAAATTCCACGACGTCTTTGACTTCGTCGTCGTAGTCGACCACGGTCAGGCTTGTTGCGGCCAGAGCATCATCGAAGTCGGAGAAAAACTCCTGACCAATATCGCCGAAACCTTCGACGGAAGATGGCTGAGTGGCCGACCATCCCCCCCAAGCAATCAGTGCCGAGACGGCCGCAACGCCAACAAAGGTCAATGTTCGTGAAGTAGAATTCATGTCTCAACCTGTTCTCAAATTCGCTGAGAAGATCGTGTTAAAGTTTTCGATTTTCGGTGTTCAGTGTTCGGTTTGCATTCGACCGTCGACGTCATCAACGGCGGCGGCGTTCTGGGGTGATGGATTGTTTTTCCGACAGGTTTCGCAGTCCCAAAAACAGCAGGCCGAAACAGATCGGCAGAATGGCCGGAGCGATCCATGCCATGCGACGCACGCGGTCCTCGATCTGGCTAACCTTGCGTTTCATTTCTAGGCCCGCCTGTCGAATCCGCTTGTTCTTTTCTTTCTCAAGATCCTTCTGCTCCGCATTGATTTTGCGGTTAACCTGCTCTTCTTTTTGAGCCAACAATTGCTCTTTGCCGTTCAGGTCGAGGTCATCTCGGTCTCGCAAAGCTTCCAGCTCTTTCTGAAGTTCTTTTGTCGCCGAAGCCAAACGCTCCTCCGTTTTTTCTTCCGCGTCTTCCTCTTCAGCACTTAATACCTTACGCAGTTCGCGTGACTGGTTTTCGATGTACTGCAGAGTTCTCATGGCCGGTCGTCGAGACCGCAGGGCGATATAGACTTCGTCGCCCACAAGTGCGTCCACGGCATTCAGCACGAACGTCACGTTGTCGAATTCGATATCCAGTGCCTGCTGACGACGCAGAGCAAAGAACTGATTGCTGATGATGTCGGCGTCCGAACAGAAGATCACGTTCGCCGGTTTGTCGTCGGACGTGTTCTTGATGTGAGCTGCGATCACGTGAGCGTACTGGTCGTCATTGTACCGAATGCGTTCTTCCGGAATGACTCGCACCGGCTGACTCGGCATGCCCGGAAACGACATTCCGCCAGGTTCCGTAAAGGTGTCCCACTCCAGTCGCCCAGATTCTCCACTGGTTTGCAGCAGCGGGATGAAGGAATAGCCATCCTTCATTTTTGATTCGCTGGGCCCTTTCACAGACCCTGCAAACATGCACACCAAGTCCTGCAACGCTGACGTCACCGGACTGTCGCTACTAAACGCAGCTTTTGAATTCGCTGATCGCGATACGAAGAACACTTCGGGTCGCAGATAAGAAAATTCCGAATGTGGATTATTCCGTTCATAGACAACCGTGCCGTTATCCCACTGAACTTCCAGCCATCGCATCAGTGAAGTCAGTGCTCCGCCATCGCCTTTCGGTTCCGGACGTTGCTGCTGCTGACCAAACATGCCAGCCATCGGGCCACCGGGAGCCGGTTTCGGCAGGCGTGGAGCCAGTTCCGCATTGAAGGCGGGCAGGATGTCGTCGAAGACCAGCACAGGTTTGCCGGATTCCACGTATTCCATAAAGTTGTCCATCTGCGGCTGAGTCAACGACGATGGCATCACAGCCAGCAGCAGGTCGAAGTTTTCTGCTGGAGAATCGGCATCGGCGTCCTCATCTGCAGCAGTGTCGGCGGATTTCTTGACGGCCAAAATCTTCATCGAAGGGTTGACGTTGATCACTTTGTACTGCTTGCGAAGCTCCGTGACGATTTCCCACGCTGGCCCGCCCATGCCGCCCATCACGTTGGCGTCTGTCTGCAGAACTCCAACCGTCATGCGGTCCTTTTGAGACACAGTTCGCACAGATCGCGTCAGTTCATATTCAATCGGAATGCCCTTATCGAAGAATGGGATTTCTACGTTGTCGGTGGAACTCTGAATGACCGCCCCCAGAAAGACTTCGGATTCTTCCAGCTTACCGTCGCGATCAAATTGCACTCGCACCGGCTCAACACCCAACGCTCGCGCCTGTTCGGCTTCTTCGCTAAAGGGAGCGACTTCCACCTGACGATGCTCAATCTTCGCACCACCACGCAGATCGAATTCTCGCAACAGCCCCAACAGCTGACGACGAGTTTCGCTGTAATCTCGTGGCAGATCCGGACTCACGAAAGACTGAATCACAATCTGCTGATCGTCGTCGATTCCGTTGATCGTTTCGTAGGTTGCATCCGACAGCGAAAACAGATTTTCCGCCGTCAAGTCGGCTCGAGCAGGCCACAGATTCGTCAGTACCAGCAAGCTTACAAACGTCACGCCCAAACAAGCCGCGCGAACGGCGTACTGCAGCCCGTTGCCAACACCACTGGAAGTTGCCCAACGTCGTTTGGAAATCACAACCATGTTCAGATACAACGCGAACGCTGTCAGGAAGACGAAATAGCAAACACTAGAAAACGGTACGACTCCACGACCAAAGTCGCTCAACTGCTGCTGCAGACTGAGCCCTTCGATGGCTGATCGCAGCGTGTAATGCGGTCCAGCGAATCCGACGACGCCTAGCGCCCATTCGATCACGCCATACGCTTTACCAATGAAAACCGGCACGCAGCAAAAGACCACACCCAGTACGAACGCGACCGTGCCGTTGCTGGTCAGCGACGACGCCAACATGCCAACCGACAGCAATGCAGCGCCCGATAGCCAGTAACCGAAGTAAGTGCCGACCAGCAAGCCGATGTCTGGAGAACCCAAAAACGACAGCAGTACCACGTTGATCAGTGAAAACAACAGGCTGACGGTGTAAACACCTAGCACGGCCAGATACTTTCCGGCCATGATTTCGCCTTCGGTGGCGGGTAGCGTGAACAGTAGTTCGTCGGTGCCGAGTTTCTTTTCGTCCGACCACGTGGTCATCGCAATGGCGGGAATCAAAAACAGCAGCAGCATGGGATACCATTGGCTGAGCTGATCTAAATTCGCTTGGTTCGCCGCGAAGAACTGGCTGTCCGTGAACGCCATCACCGATGCGGCGACGCAGAACACGACGATGAACAGATAGCCCAGGACGCTGGAAAAATAGCTGGCAAAGTTGCGTTTGGTAACAGCCAGAATCACGTTTGCGCGAAACATGGTGTGAAGACGCCTATTAGAAGAAGAAGAGGAAAGTTTTCGGTTTTCAGTTTTCAGATTTGAAATATCGGATTTGAAATTTGAAATCTGGGTGATCGAAGCGTTTATGCGCCGTTGGTGAGTGAGCGGAATTTTTCTTCCATCTCAGTCTCATTGCTGCCAAGGTCTGTTGTGGGACCATCGAACACGATCTTGCCGTTGTTGATCATGACAACTCGCGGACAAATCGCGCGGACTTCTTGCAGGATGTGAGTCGACAGCAGAATCGTTTTGGTCTGAGCCAGCTCGGTGATCAGTTCTCGCACGCCGTGAACTTGGTTCGGGTCCAGACCACTGGTTGGTTCGTCCAGAATCAGCACTTCGGGGTCGTGCAGCATCGCATGCGCCATCCCGACTCGCTGCCGAAAACCGCGCGACAGTTTCGAAATCGGCTTCCGCCAGACTTCGTTCAGCGAACATTTGTCGGCCACCCATCCCAGTCGATCGCGGAGCGTCGAACCCGATACACCTCGCACCGCGCCGATGTATTTCAGCATGCCTTCGGGCGTCATTTCGGTGTATAGCGGGCCATTTTCTGGCAGGTAACCGAGTTTTTCGCTGGCCTTGATGCGATCTTCCGCGATGTTGCGACCGCCCAAAAATGCTTCCCCACGACTGGGCGACAGATAGCCGGTCAGCATTTTCATGGTCGTGCTTTTTCCGGCACCGTTGGGGCCCAGAAACGCACAGACTTGTCCGCGAGGAACGGAAAACGTGACGTCGTGCGTGGCGGCGAATTCACCGTAATATTTGCTGAGACCCTTGGCCTCAATCATCACGTCGCTGCCGGATTTCGGCTGTGAACCGGTCGACGGCTCAGACACTTCTGAGACAGAACTCATAGCGTTATACTCGAACTGTGAGGATGGTTGGTGTCGAAACGGACGAGCAGAAACGAAAACTCGTTCCTGCCATCAATGACGTCAGGCGGGACCGAAATCCGACCGGCGAACTTCGGTGATCTCGTGATGTCAGACTTCGGAAACGGGTCCTCCGTACTGTCGCACCACGATGAATTTCAAACTGCCGTAACGGCAGCGGAATTGCTAGCTTACCGAGGCTGCAAACGGTATTCCAATTAGTCCACCGCTTTTTGGCCCAGATTTCCACGTCGCTGGTCGTTGCCGCAGACGGAATTTTTCCGGAAACTATTTATCGATTTTCCGAAACGTGAACATCAACCTCGCAGCAATCCCCTGACCGGATTCGGGGCTCGCTATGATTGTTCTCAGGCTTCTTCGACTGTCCCCACCGAAATCAACAAGCTGTCGATTGAGTCGGAATTTGTGAGCGGCACGGCGCTAGCCGCCGGTTTTGCCTGCGTTTTTCAGTGCGTTGCCGGCGACTAGCGCCGTGCCGCTCACTAACGCGTAGTGCAAAAACGTGTCTCGTGAAATCGGCGGGGGACAGAAGAATGCGTCTTTCAAACCCACAACGACCACCAGCAAAAGAGCAATTCATGGCACTTCTTGGAGTCAACATTGACCACGTCGCCACAGTCCGGCAAGCTCGCCGCACCATCGAACCCGACCCGGTGCATGCGGCCGTGCTGGCAGAAATGGGCGGGGCGGACGGAATCACGGTCCACCTGCGCGAAGATCGTCGCCATATTCAGGATCGAGATGTCCGGTTGCTGCGACAAATGATCCGCGTGAAGCTGAATCTGGAAATGGCAGTCGCTCAAGAAATCGTCGACTTCGCTCTGGACGTTCGCCCCGACATGGCCACGCTGGTGCCAGAAAAACGTGAAGAGGTGACCACGGAAGGCGGGCTGGATGTGGCTAGCCAGCGCGGTCGAATGTCCGAATGTGTGGATCAGCTGCAGCAGAGTGGCATTTCTGTCAGCTTGTTTATCGATCCTGATGTGCGGCAGGTGGAAGCTTCGGCCGAACTGGGTGTGGAGGCCGTCGAACTTCATACCGGAGCCTACGCCGACGCTACCACGCCGGCCGCAGAAAACGCTGAATTCGACCGCATCGTCGAAGCGGCGCAGTTCGCTATCAATCGCGGCCTGATTCTCAACATGGGACATGGACTCACGTATCGCAACGTTCACAAGATCGCCCGCATCGACGGTGTCAACGAACTCAACATCGGTCACAGCATCATCAGCCACGCTGTGATGGTGGGACTCGAACGCGCCGTTCGCGAAATGAAGGCGCTGCTATAGTTCGGTGTGCTGGTGTGGACTTTGCGGCGTTGCGAGAATCGATCCAGCCCCACTTCAGCGACGAAGGCCGACCGGCGGTTGAGCCCATTCTTTGTTTGAAGCTTGAGCGGCTGATGTTTCATGAGGGTCTGTCCGATCGCCAAGTGTT
>JBDNHJ010000260.1:0-5234 GCA_041688835.1 Fuerstiella sp. | reverse complement strand
CAGCCGAGTCCGCGAACGAACGCTGGCCAACAATCTGTCATGGCTGCGACGTGTGGCCGTCAGCCTGCTCAAGCACCACCCCTGCAAAGACAGCGTCAAAGGAAAGCAACAAAGAGCAGCATGGAACCATCACTTCCTCGCTAAAGTACTGCTTTTTAACTGACCAAACTTCGCGCCCCCTCTGCTTGTATGTGCGATTCAGAATGACGGACACATTGCCCGGCGAAAGTCCCATCAGATCAGCAATCTGTCCTGTTCCCAGCCCTTCGCCCTACCGCTTATCAAGCACTTCACGCGGTCGCTCGCTGAGTTCTTTCACACAGTGCGCCAGTGCATGCCGCCGCACGTCGACCTCGGGAGCCATCTCGGTAAACGCTTCTGCGATCTGGTCAATGGACTCGGCGAAAAACCGGTGGCGGTCGCGCGCATGCTGCCGCAGAAACATCCGGACTTCGTAGCGGGCAATGTTGATCACCCAGCCGGTAAACGCTGACGAGTCACCTCCGCCGTCGAACTGATCAAACTTGCGAACAGCAACCCCGGCCACCTTTTGCAAAATGTCATCGGCGTCCGAGAATCTCATCACCGATGACGCGATAAACGCCAGAATTGACGTTTGAGTTTGCGTCCACAGTAACGTGAATCTTTGTACCTGCTCGGTTTCCACGGGTGTTCCCAAGTTGCGTAAAGTGGCTCGGCTAAGTGCGGTCACTCAGAAACTGCCCGCGAACGTCCAATCTTACAAGCTTTTCTGAAACATCTTGTCAGAATCAGAAGTGGTGTGCCCCGACCTCCCGCAAAACTCAAGATGATCGAGATTGCGGAACGATCCCACGTTGTTGCCGTGCACGCGAACTTCGCTGTTGCGTTGCCGTTCCACGCCTGCGGAGGATCACTATTCCGTCGCTTTGGACTGTGTCGCAGCACTGGCATGCGGCGGATTGAGCACATCGCTGAGCGGTATTCTCTGAAACGTCATGTGCGCTTGGCTGCCTTCGTACAGAATGCCGACCGTGTTTTCGTCAATCATTGACATGCACGAATAGCCGGCGCTGAGGCCTTCATCTAACAGTAATTGGTGTTGCTGCGGCCATGTCATTCCGCGATCCGGTGACGCTTTGATCGTGATGTGATGGCGTCCCTGAGTGCTGTTGGGGTTTGAGAACAGCAGCCACTGACCGAGGTCTTTGCCAACTTCCTGATCGACATCAATCAAGCTGGCCATGCACTACCCCGGCTCAATCAGTGATCGTTCGGAAGTCGCGTGTGTCTGCCATGTTTCGCCCAGATCACGAGTCGTCATGACGACTCGCGCGGGTTTGCGATTGTAGCGGCAATTCAACATCAACACGCCGGGTTCGATCTCCACCACTTGCGCTTCCGTCGTGTCGTCGAAGGCGCCGGTGCCGACTTGCCAAGTGTTGCCGTGGTCTGTTGAATAGATGATTGTCGAATGCGGCAGACGTTGTTGTTCGGGCGCGTCTCGATACTGAGCCGCGAAGACGAGTGTGCCGTCTCGCATCGTGATGCCTTTGCCGGGCCCTTGCAGCAGAAAGCTCCATTCCGGTTTCTTGACCTGCGATGTGATATTGATGGGCGGCGACCACGTGAGGCCGTCGTCGTCGCTCCGGGTTAGCATCAGCTGACCGGTGTCTTCCGGCGTGAGTCCCGGTCCTGATCCATGCCATGAGCGGTTGCCGTGACTCCACGTGGCCGCCACCCAAATCGTGCCCGTGTTTCGGTCAACAAGAATCGCCGGATCGCCGATGCCATCGTAGTTCCACTGCGAATCTTCGCCCATGTCCATGATGATCTGCATCGGCTGCCAAGTGCGTCCACCATCTGTCGAACGCGACATGCCAACATCGATGTCTCCCGGAAGATCGCCACCTGACCGTCGTCGCACGTCATACACGCCAATCAAGGTTTTCTTGTTTGTCGTCGCCAAGCCAGGAATGCGAAACGTGTGGACGCCATCATCGCCGCGTTTTCGGACGGCAACGCCCATGCGATTCAGTGTGTGCGGCGTATTCAACGGGAAAGTACGGCCGTTGGAGAATGTGACGTTATTAATGTTCGCGCTGATCTTCTGATCGATGTTGGCATCTTTGTTGACCTTGACTGCTAGACAAAAGCTGTTTGTTCCTTCAGCCAGAGGGTACTGGCCCGTGAACTCAAGAACGCCATTGAAGTTCTGAAACATGCCGATCGCGATCGTCGTGGGAAGTTGTTCACTGTAAGTGAGCCATGCTATGTCGATGGCGGGATTTGAGGTCGGAAACGACGCGCTGACGTCTGTCAATGAAATCGGATTAAGCGAACCCGTTGTTTCGACCTTCAACTTGACCAGCGCGCTGTTCTGGGCACCGACGAGTACAGGCACTGTTAGCGGCACTAGTTCGACGCTGGTGATCTGTTGAGGCGTCGCGGGGGCGAGGCGGATGTCGTCGATCAGGATGCCGGTGTTTGGTGGACTGGTCACAGTGAACCGCAGTCGTTGGATGTTTTGATCCGCCAGGCGCACGTTTACGTGTGACAGAAAAGATCGGCCAACGCGAACGGTTTTGTCGCCATTGTGGATTTCTGACCATTCACCACCGGAATATTTTTCAATGCGAAACGAAAACGGCGATCGACTTGTCCACCGTTCGGCATGGAAGCTTAGGATTCCCGTCGTGTCGGCATGTTCGAAAAGTTCCAGAGTGACGCTTGTTTGCTCGCCGCCCGTCAGTTGCAGACACTGCTTTCCGGTCTTCGCGTGTTGGTCATCAATAACCGTCAGACCGGTCGTTGGCGTCCATGTGCCGAGGCTTGTGTTTAATGTTCCGAATCGCCCCGCCGTCGATTGTTCGAAGCTGTCTGTGGTCAGAGTTGCAGCGCTGCTGGACGGCGATTCGTCGGCGGGGCAGGGCGCTGAGAGTAGCAGCGTGGTGCTGGCGATCACCAGCAGATGCCTTGACAATGATTGTCGCATGTTCAATTTCCTGACCGGACTGGATTCGATGTGGTGTGCGTTTTGAATCACGAATCAACACGAACGGACACGAATGTTATGCCACCGATTCGTGTTGATTTGTGTCCATTCGTGGTTTGATGTTCGATCATTCCCAGTGAAGCTGACTGCACATTCAGAACGATACTGTTACCGATTATCGGTTTGTAATCCACAGCGATTGGTAGGGTGTTACCTGCAGTACGGCTGTCTCTTGGTCTAATCGGATTCCGGAAATCGCATCGCACCAAGCGTCGGTGGCGATCAGATTGAGATCTGATAGTCGCAGTTCCTGAATCTGATCGGTCATGTTGTAGACGCAGAAAATACTTTGGCTGCGGTCCGTGCTTTGACGCCAGAAGGCGAAGAAGGCATCGCTGAGTTGCAGGGTAAACTGTGTGGCGTTGGGGTGGAACGGCGCGTGTTGGCGGCGCAGTTGGATGCGTCGGGTGAGTTCACGATAGACTTCACTATGAACCGATCCATTATTCAATTGCTGCTGCAGTTCGGACCAGTTCCACTTGTGTCGATTGATGCTGCGATTTTGCTGCGTTGCGGCGACACCAGCTGCATCATTCGGCGTCGCTAGTAGGCTGTGGATGTAAAAGGCGGGAATACCTTCCAATCCCAGCATCACTGTTTGCGAACACAAAAATCGCTCCACCTGCCACTGGTCTTCTCCGTTGACGGTGCCACGCAGGGCGTCAAACAGAGCCACGTTTAATTCGTACACACGTTCGCCACCGTCTTCTGTACGGCGTGTCGAAATGCGACCGCCAAAGTTACGAACGGTTTCCACCAACTGAAGCTGTTCTTCCTGCGACAACAGACCCTCGGCCGGACGCATGCCGATTCCGTCGTGTGAGGCGGTGAAATTCAGATAAGTGCAGCCGACCGGAGCGGGCGGCATACTCATGATCCAACGTTTTAGATGTTCCGTGTTGCCTGTCAGCAGTGCATGCACCAATAGCGGTGCGAGGCTGAAGTTGTAGATCACATGTGCTTCGTTGCGATTGCCGAAGTATGTCAGGTTTTCGTGGTTGGGGACGTTGGTTTCTGTGATCAGCAGCGTGCCGGGTGCGAAGGAATCAGTGACCGTGCGAATCAGTTTGACAACTTCGTGAGTCTGAGGCAGGTGCATGCAGTTGGTGCCAGGTTGCTTCCACAGAAAACCAACCGCATCCAGTCGAAAGATGCTGACCCCCTGCTGCAGATACAGGCGAATGATTTTCAAAAACTCCAGCAACACTTGTGGATTGCGGAAGTCGAGATCGATTTGATCGTGGCTGAACGTACACCACACATGCTTCAAACCGTTGGCAGTTTCTGTCGGGCGCAGCAGCGCCGACGCGCGCGGGCGCACGACGGCCGAAAGATCGTCGCCAACGTTGGCTTCCATGATATACGTTGCGCCTGGTTCGACACCGTTGCGATAGTTTTGAAACCACTGGCTGTCTGACGACACGTGATTGATCACAATGTCAGCCATCAGCCGATAGTGACTGGCGATGTCAGAAATCTGTGTCCACGTGCCCAGTTCGGGATTCACCTGTGTGTAGTCAATCACAGAAAAGCCATCGTCCGAACTGAACGGACAGAACGGAAGCACGTGCACAGCTGACATGGTCTCTTGCAGGTATTGACTCAGAAACAGCTGCAGCGTGTCCAATGGGGCGGAGTGTTCGTCCGTGATGGAATCTCCATAAGTAATCAGCAGACAGTCCTGTTCCGACCACAACCGATGCAGGGGCAATGGCTGTTGACACTGAACATCGCTGAAGACCGCGATGATTTTATCAGCCAGTTGTAGCGTGTTGGATTCTGGATACAGGAAGTCGAGGTGTTGACACAGCTGGGTGTGAACGGCTGAAGGTGTGGAGTCAGAAGGCGGATCCATGGCAACAATTACTGGCAGGTGGGATTTCGTGTTGGTTGTGTGAGCCGTTTGTTTGTTTGGGTGAGGGGCGAAGTTAAGCGTTGTCCGCTTCGACGGCTCCCAGAATTTGGTCGTAAATATCGGGCACAGCACTGGTGACTCGCGACCAGTTGTGAATGAACGGGCTTTCATCCGGCCGGTTCAGAAACTCGTCCCCAGCGGCCACTGGCGTGCTCCCCGAATTCGGTACCAGTTAGAATGAGAGTCTTCAGAGCCCAATTCCGGGCGAGGAGATTTTGATGAGTAATTCGAAGCGAAAACGTCGCAGTCCTGAGCAAGTCGTGAAAGCCCTAGCGGAAGGTGAGT
>JBDNHJ010000259.1:0-9617 GCA_041688835.1 Fuerstiella sp. | reverse complement strand
GCTAAAGCGACACAGCTTGGCTGAACGCCAAGCTGATGCCACCCGCGCGCCGGCCGCTGAAACCCCGTGGCTTTGCACGGTGCGTCAACCGGCGGGAACTGCCGGTCTGGTGGATCAGGTTTGCGTTCTGTGCTTCATGTCGGCTGACTGAACTGTGATCTGCCTTGACCTGTTTTCGAAAAATGCAATAGAACCCTCAAGTTGGACTCCGCCAAATTCACCGTGAATGCAGTGGAACCCCGCTTCTCTCAGAAGCGGATCGTGCCCGACACTCCTCTCATCGTGCTATTTTCCACTCAAACTCCTCTCCCTCTTCTGTCTGCGACTCCTCTATTCCTCCTTAGTCGCCGTGGAAGTTCTCAGCTCCTTTCCTTCAAAAAACCATCGATCTGATTCGTTTTGTTGTGCTGGAATGTTGCCCTCAGCTGGCAGCAACCGGGACAAGAATCGTGATCAGCCATCGATCAGGTGACCTCTCCAGATGAAAATTCGTCCCTCTGGAATTCCACATCTCATGGTTCACGCGCTGCTGCTGGTGATTTTCACGGGTTGTCAGTCGTCGAACTTCTATCACGCCGAATCGTTGCCGCGCAGTTTGCAGTTGGCTCGACAATTCAGCGCGCAGGAAGTCGACCTTGGATCATTTGCTCATGTGACTGGCACCAGTGACACAATTGGCCCGGGAGACATTTTGGAGCTGTCGATTGCGGCCAGTTTGAATCAGGACGATCAGGTCACGATTCCTGTTCGCATCAGCAACGATGGCAAGGCCACGATTCCTGATATCGGCGTGATTGAATTGGGTGGTGTTGAACCGCAGGCGGCGGAAGCGTTGATTCGCATGCAAGCAATCAATCGCGGGTTGTATCGCAACCCAGCCGTCACCGTCGCTTTCGCTCATCAGAAGAAAAATGTGGTCCGTGTGCTGGGTGCCGTCGAAGAACCAGGCACCTACGAACTTTCCCCGGGATCCAGCGATATCGTGTCAGCGATCGCCGCTGCGGGAGGACTGTCGAAAGAAGCGGGGCAGAACGTGGACGTGCGAAATCCTGTCGACGCGACACAGCGAACCCCGCGCCCAGCTGTCGCGGGCAGAAGCGACGATCCTTTTTCGACCGTTAGCGATCCCGTGGAAGTCAGCGGCGGGATGACTTCTTATTCTGTGAATCTGGCTTCAGCCAGCACAACGACGGCCGACTATCACGTCCGCGATGGCGGCGTGGTGATGGTCGAAAAACGAGATCCCACGCCGATTACGGTGTCTGGACTAGTGAAACGGCCGGACACCTATCCGTTTCCGGTTGGCAAAGACCTGACGGTTCTGGGAGCCGTGGCCATGGCCGGGGGCGAAAGCAGTCAGGTGGCAGATAAGGTGTTTGTGATTCGGCCATTGTCTAACAGCAAAGAGCCGGCGTTGATTCAGGTCAGTCTGCGAAAGGCCAAACGAAATGGCAAATCGAACATCCTGCTGGGGCCAGGCGATACGGTTCTGATTGAGCCGACCGCCAGCACAATGTTGTGGGATGCGGTGCAGTTGATTCGAGTGGGTGTCAACGGAACCGCCGGCATATTTTAGGGCCACGCAGCAGGGAACCACGCAGGATGACACCACGCGGCACATCACGACGAAACATTTCAGAGTCGAACAGGGCAGGAAGCCGAGCATCATGACAACTCCCCAAAATCAGATCGGCAGCATCGACAGCGGTTCTCAAGACGCGCTGGCCACCACGCTGCATTCTGTGGTTCGCTTTCTGCGAACAGTGCGTTTGCGCAGCGGCATTCTGCTGGCTTGTCTGGTAGCGTCCGGCGTTTTGGGAGCCGCTTATTACGCCACGGCGGCCAGAATTTTCGAATCCAATGCTTCGCTGTATATTGTTCAGGTCGGAACCGGGATTACTCAAGACAGCTTTAGTTCTGGCAGCGATCCATCCAAAGGCATGCCCACCTTTAAGCGGCTGATGACCAGCGAAGAAGTCATGACCGGTGCCTACGAACGGCTGCCCGAACGTTTTCGAGCGGGCTTTCAGGACATGACCGAAGACGAAGCTGCCAAGGCTATCGCCAAGTCTTTGTCCGTGTCGGCTGCTTTCAATACCAACGTGCTGGATCTGTCTTATCGGTCACGCGATCCCAAAGTGGCCTGTGCCGTGCTGACTGTGGTGCTGAGTTCTTACAAAAGCTTCATGGACAACGTCAACAAAAGCTCTTCCTCAGAAGACCTTGATACATTGAAACAAAAGCTCGAACAACTGAATGCCGTGCTAGAGGTTCAGCAGCAGGAACGCCAGCGTCTGAAAGGGTTAGCGCCAGAACTGATCGGCGTGGGTTCGATGGATGGCGCAGATGCCGTGAATGTGCTGGCCGAAGGTTTGAAAAAATTAGTTGATAAGCACGCGGACGCGGTTGAAGAGCGAGCCAACGCCTATGCGACGTTGCTGCAACTGCGGGAAGCCGTTCGAAAGGGCCAAGACGTGACGCAATACGCGGCCGCTTTGGGGGAAGAAATTCTGAAAGATGGCGTCGGGCTGAGCAATCAGAATTCCATGGAATCTGCGCGAGTCAACGAACAGATTCGAGATCTGGAATCGCAGCTGAATCATCAACAGCAGATTTTGGGCCCCAATAATCCGGTCATTCACGATCTGCAGCAAAGACTGGAAGTCAGCTATCAGTTTCTCAGAGACAGTGGCAAGCAGCGACGCCAGCAAATGTCCGGGGCCAATCGAGATTATCTCATCACTTCACTGCTGGCCATTTGGAATCAACGGTTCCAGACCACGCAGCAAAACGAGCAACAGTTGGCCATGCAGATTGATCAACTGCAAACGCGAACCGCTCAACTGGATTTAGTACTGCAACAGATTGTGGATGTCGGCGGAGAAATCGATCGGTTGCAAGCTCATCGTGAAAGCCTGCTACAGCAAATGGATGTCATCGAACTCAACAGCGATACCTTCATTCGTACAAAAGTGGCCACCAAGCCTCGCATCGCTCGAACTCCCGTTTCGCCGCGACTGGTGATGGTCGGCGTGTTTTCGATTGTGCTGGGGACCGGGCTGGGTCTGGGCATTATCTGGATGCTGGACATCATGGACGACCGCTTCCGTGCTCCAGAAGAACTCAAGCTACATCTGAACACGCAGATTCTAACCATGGTGCCCGCGATGGAACTGATTGATGGCGAAGGGTTTCACGGGGTGATGTGTCAGGCGCGGCCCAACAGTCCCGAAGCAGAAACCTTCCGCAGCATGCGCACGAATCTGGAATTCGCAGCGGGAGACACCGCACGAATTGTGATCACCAGTACCGAACCCGGTGATGGCAAGACGACGATTTCTTCGAACATGGCCGTCGCGTTTGCTCAAACCGGTCGCCGCACCTTAGTGATCGACGCCGACATGCGTCGTCCCGGTTTGTCGACGCTGCTGGATCTTCGCGATGATCGTGGGCTGTCTGTGATTCTGCGTTCTGCCGACGAACTGGATGTGGCCGTGGAAGGCAACCTGCGTTCAACGCTGGTCAATGGGCTGGATATTATTTCCAGTGGTCCACGACCATTGAACCCGGCTGAGCTGCTGTCCAGCGAACGGTTTGCAAATCTGCTGGCTTGGGCTGAGACACGTTACGACCAGATTATCGTGGATGCTCCTCCCGTGCTGGCCGTCAGTGATCCGTTGATCATTGGTCGATTGGTGGACGGCGTTGTGCTGGTGGTTCGTCCCGATAAAGACCGCCGACGAATGGTAATTCGAGCGGCCGAATCGCTGAGGAATCTCGGCTGCAATCTGCTGGGCGTCGTTGTCAATCATCTGAGCGGTCAAGAAGCCGACGGTTACGGATATGGCTACGGTTATGGATACGGCTACGGCGAAACTGATGACTCGATGCTGGCGGAACAGGCCATGCCGGAATCCGACAAAATGGCGGAAGCAACGCATGACGACGCGGCGAACACACTGTCTTTGATTGGTGCGACGAAGACGAAACAAGAACCAGCATCGCGGAATCGACGTGCGGCGTGATGGTCTCATGGCGTCACGAAATGAGTGCCAGAGGGACGACAGAAGGTCAGTGTCGAGCAATGTCTGTCGTCCCTCGGGGACTCACAAATCAGGAAAAACAGGAACCGGTGACTGTCGTCACCGGCAAGAGTCTGTCGTCCCTCCGGGACTAAATCGCAGTCTGGTGCAGCTATGTCATTCCCTGAAAATTCGCTTCTATTAAAACCGCCAAGTCGCACATCTCAAGTGTTGCTGTTGGCTGTCGATCTGATCATTGCGGCATTTGTATTTGTTCTGCCGTTCATCATGGGCGGTCGTGAAGCGTGGGGGCACTGGTTTCTGATTTCCGGAGCGTTGTTGCTGGGCGTTGCGTGGGCCGTGTATGCGACGGTCACCGGCAGCCGCTATTTCGTTTCGTGGCTCGAACTCGCATTGCTGGCGGGTTTGGGAATCGCGTTCTTTCAGTTGCAGCCCCAGACCGCCGACACGATGTCTGGATACTCGGGTGAGTATGTACGATTGTTGCCCGTGTGGTCTCAAACGCAACCGCCCGGCACGCCCAGGCATTGGCCAACACTCAGCTTCACACCAGTGGAGACGAAGCATGCGATTTGGGTTTTTCTGGCGTATGCCCTGATTCTGACGGTCTTGTTTCAGCGTGTTCGCAACGCAGCCGATTGCACGCGTCTGATGCAGTGGGTCGCGATGTCTGGTGTGCTGATGACGGGCTTCGGAATTTTGCAGTGGAACACGTCGGACGGTCGCTTTTTCTGGTTTTATGACCAACCGTTTACAGATACCACGCAGCATCTGAAGGGTGCGTTTACGAATCGAAACCACTTTGCTCAGTTTCTGTCATTAAGTATCGGGCCGCTACTGTGGTGGTTGTTTCGTGATGTGAAACGTTTGATTGGCGGCGACGCCCCCGCAGCCGCCTCGGCCATGGCGCAGGATTCATCCGCCGCAGTCCCCGCCAAGTCAGCACACCGCAGTGGCGCCGGGAAGCGAACTGGTTCGCGCCGCAAGCCTGCCGCAGCGTCTGGTCGAGCGTTTGTGTTGCCCGCCAGTTCCGCCGATCGCTTTTTGTCATTGCCGGTGATCGCGCTGTCCGTCTGCGTCGCCTGCGTGGCAATTGCTGTGCTGATGTCACTGTCCCGAGGTGGGATGATTGCCACGGTTGCGGCCGCCCTGATTGCGTTTGTTGGTTTGTGGCGCGGCTTCAATCTTGGTGGAGCGATGGCGGGGCTTGTACTCGGCGGTGGAGTGCTGTTTTTGTCGTTGCTGGCGTTGGTTGATCAGGAAGAAGTTCAGACCCGAGTCGATCAGTTGATCTCGACGGATGCCGAACAAGTGGATGCTGGCGGCGTGCGTCGCGCGATCTGGGCGGCGGATGCAAAAGCCATTCAGCAGTTCCCGTGGTTCGGGACAGGCGTGGGCAGTCATCGAGATGTCTACACGATCTACATGGACGACTATGCCGACTTTGCCACGTTTGAGATGACTCATGCCGAGAGCAGTTATGTGAATCTGGCATTGGAAACGGGATTCGTGGGCGTCGGCTGCGTCGTGTTGACATTGCTGTGGTTCTTGGGGCGTTTGCTGTACGGCTATTTGCGTTCGACTTCTGCGACGGGACAGTCTTTGGCGGTCGCCGTCGCTGCCAGCGCCGCTGCGGCGACGTTGCACGCCGTCACAGATTTCATCTGGTACGTCCCCGCGATCGTGGTGATGAGCTTGGTGTTGGTTGTGGTGGGTTTGAAGTCTGTGTCGCGTGGTTTCGAAACCGGCGCAGCAGCGCAGGGAATGTGGTTTCCGAGAATCGGTTGGGCGGCGATGGGCGGGTTTTGTCTGCTGGGTTTAGTCCACGTTCAGCCCAACCTGCAGGCTCGGATTGCGGGTGAGCAACACTGGTACGCGAGCCTGCGAACGGCGTTTCGTGTGGAGTCGGACGATCAGTACGAAGACTTGGAAGCCGGCGAATTTATCGAACTGGAAACCAAACACGTTGAACTCACGCCAGCAGCAGAAGCGGAATACGCCGCCAAAGAGGCGGCTCGCCAGCGGGCGGCTCAGCTGAAGTTTCATCAGGAACGCATCAGTCATCTGTCGCAGTCGATCACCGTGTGTCCCGATCAGCATCGCGTCAAGCTGGCACTCGCCGAACAGTTGTTGCAGTTGTTCGATCTGATGCAGTCGCAGAGTGAAAATCCGTTTCCACTGAACATGGTGCGTGACACTGCGTTGAACGGTGGTTTTGCGTCGGCGGCTGAGACACGTGAATGGCTGCAGCGGACTTGTGGGAGGCGATTAAAATTGTTGTTGCTGGCCGACAAGTTGGCGCGCGAATCGCTGGCTGCGTGTCCAGTTCAGGGGCATGCTTATCTAAGCCTGTTGGAAACGAGTTTTATTCACGACGCGGTCGACACGCAACCGTTGATTGATCAGGCATTGCTGGTGCGGGGGCACGACCCGCGCGTCAGTTTTGTGGCGGGTCGCGAGGCGTTGACGAAAGGAGACCAAGCAGGTGCGATCAAAATGTGGGACTCCGTGTTTCATTCCAGTCGCTATTTTCGGCTTAATATCCTGAGCCTACTGGCGGCCCAAGCGCCTGTGGAATTCTTCATTCAGCAGTTTCATCCGAACGCGGAAGAGCTGAAAGATTTGCGAGATGTGTATCAAGTTCTGGAAAGGGAGCGTGACTACAAAGTGGCTCTGGCGGAACTTTGTCGCGTGATTCCGATCGAAGCACCCGCGATTGAAGATGAGGATGAGCGTCTGCAGGAAATGTTATTGGCCTGTGCTGCGGCCCGTTATTTGAAGAATTCGGAACTGGCGGTGGAGCTGTTCCAGCAGACGATTACCGACTTCCCAACAGCCTACGACGCCCACTACGGACTCGGCGTCACGTTTTACGAGCTGGAACGATACGAAGAGGCTGTGCTGCATTTGAAGTGGTGCCACGAATGGGATCCCGGCAACGAATGGGTGCCTCAGATGATCAGCTGGGCGCGGCAAGCCATGCGAAAAATCGACGCCGAAAACGAAGAACGTCTGACACGGCTGTAGGTCAATGCGCTTGTTTCTATTCGGATATCTGCCCGACTCACTTCGCAGTCACGGTTAACGAGAGATCGGCGTGTAACGCTTCCGCAATCCGTGACAGCGTCTCGATCGTCACGTTCGGTGTGGGATTGTTCCACAGGCGAGACAGGTTGCCCCGTGAAATTCCCGTGGCTTGTTCGATGTCTGCCAACGACAAGCCACGTTCTTCCTTGATCTCAGCTAGGCGAATCAACGCCATCCGTGCCGTGGCGGTCTGTTTCTTTTTCTGCGCCAACAGCTTACGTCCCATCACCTTGTTGGCTGCCATCACTTCCGGTCGCGATTCTTCCAACATGGCTGCTTTCCAGCGCGCACGTTCTGCAGGCGTTCCCTGCTTGATGATCCTTGTGCTTTTCTTCTTCATGATCAGGCCCCCACTTCGTAAGCCGTTACCGGCATGACAGAAACATCCTTCTCGACCCACTCAAATACAACAGCCATGTCACGACCATCGGCTGTCTCACCCAATCGCATTGGCCGACCAGTGGAACGACTCACGCCCTCACTGTGATAGTTCTCAAAAACGTATTCGAAATCGTCAGGCGTCAAGTCGTGTTCGGCGATGTGCTCCATAACGCTTTCCAACCAGATGTAGTGATACCAAGCCATTCCCGTTTCCGCCATGTTTTCATAAATGATATCGACGATTGAGGTGTTGGCAATTATGAAAACACCGTGTGCCAATGAAAAATAGAAACGATTGTTTTTCCGTTGATTTCGTACGATCATTGCAGGCCATATGAGAACTATTCAGCCAACGGTGGTTTTGACAATGATACAACTTTCGCCCACAACGTTCCTGATCATCCTTGCGTGGATCGGCCTGAACGTCAGGGTCAGCCTAGCCGACGCTTCTAAGCCGTTGGCTTTGAAGATTCCTGTTGGTCAGACGTTTCAAGCGGTGGATACGTTGGTTGAGCCGGCGGATGAATCGGCGAATGCGTTGGAGTGTCTGAACGGCTTGTGCTGGCCGGTTGCTGGCTTTGAGGTTCGGTGTACGGAGACTCAGCAAGCGGTGGCGAATGCGGTGTTGCGGTTTCCGTCGGCCAAGCCAGTAGGAGACGCCGTCAACGATATGGTGGCCGTCGAATGGTATGCCGTCATCGACGACGCCGGTCAATTGCAGACTGCTCCTGCGATTGTCGTGGTGCATGAATCCGGCCGGGGAATGACGGTGGGGCGCATGGTTGCTCGCGGGCTTCGAGATCGCGGTGTGCATGCGTTCATGGTGCAGTTGCCGTTTTATGGAGTTCGTCGCGCGGCCGGAAAGCGAGCGGAAGACGAAGAGTTTGCGGCTGTCATGGGGCAGGGGATTGCAGACGTACGTCGTTCGCTGGATGCCGTTCGCGTGCTGCCGGGTGTGGACGGGAAAAACGTGAGTCTGCAAGGAACCAGCTTGGGAGGATTTGTGGCGGCGACCGCCAGTGGGCTGGACGCTGCGTTTCACAATGTCTTCGTGCTGTTGGCGGGCGGCAATCTGTCCAAATTGGTGATGACCGGTGAACGCGAGACGGCGGCTTTGCGGCGGATGCTGGCAGCGAAGGGGTTTCAAGGGCCAACGTTGTTCGAATTATTGGACCGCTTCGAGCCAAACCGCTTGGCTCATCGCATCCCCGCAGATCGCTTGTGGGTTTATTCGGCCAACTTTGATACGACGGTGCCTCCGGAGCATGCTGAGTCATTCGCCAAGGCGGCCGGAGTGTCGGACGACCATCACATCCGCATGCCCGCCAGTCATTATTCGGGCGTGATTTTTCTGCCGATGATCCTCGACCGCATCGCAACCCAATGCGGCGGACGAGCGATCCTGGCGGCCAGCGTGAACCAGCCGTGAGGGTTAAGCGTGTATTCGCGATTCCTTATTTGCGAGGCAAAACGAAATTGCGAATTCGGCCCAGACACGCGGCCAGCATTTTCTTATTCCACAACAGCCATGCCAGCCAAGAGACAGAAAGAGTCAGCCAATGACGCAGGCCGATCTGGATGTTCGGCAGGCTTGAAGCGGCAATCAGCGGCGTCGTTGCTTCAAGAATTAGGCCCGGAATCGGACTGCCTGTCGTTGGGTATGTCTGCCGTTGTTCAAACCAATCGCGTTGGTTTATGTTGGCGGCGTACAACTGCACGCCGAATCGACTGCCTCTGCTTCAGCGAGAGGGAAACACGCCGTTTTCGATCTGCCAAACATGCCGGTCCACTCGAACTGATGTCTGACCAAGTCCGAAGCTGCCCCAGACGTCTGTCACTCGATTCTGAGAACTCAACCAACCACTGCTCGCCGCCAGCGCGGACAGGTTGATTGAAATCGTTATGAATAGTTGACTGAGAGGGTTCATTGGCTGCACGATCCTGTCCTAAAGTTCGCGGGTATTGTAATCGTGACCGCTGAACTTGTCCTACGGCAGATGTAAGATCTGTTTGTTAGACGTGCTTTTCTGTGCGGCCATGACGCGGCCATGACGCGGCCATGACGCGGCCATGACGCGGCCATGACGCGGCCATGACTCGGCCATG
>JBDNHJ010000258.1:0-3490 GCA_041688835.1 Fuerstiella sp. | reverse complement strand
GCACCGGGTCCACCGAAAAACACGACGAAAAAACCAGCAAATTAGACCACTTTCCACCAAAACCCTGGCCGGTTTTGACCCGCAAACAAGTGGCCGGTTTTAACCCGCGCACTGACATTGTTGCCTACAAAATGTTTTGCGTACAGTTCGTCACCCTCCCGAGTTCGGTTCCCTTCACCATCAAAACAGCCGCACATTCGATTGAGCACTTTGAGACGAATGAGTAGGCGTTCTGCTGCACCAGGTGCGTACGGATGGCCATGAAGGGCGGCAAATGCACCATCTGCAAACGTCAGGAGGTCACATGCTCTATGTGCATGTTCTTCAAGTGTGGACCAAGAATCGAACGGGCTTGGCAAGCCCTCCAGAGCCCGGGAAATAGTCTGGAGTGACCAGTGGTTATTGACGTCTACTGATGTCGGAGTCTCGTAGTCCTTCACCCAGCTGACCGTGATCGAACTTTGAAGCCAATCCGACGGGTCTAACGATACAAGCTCGCGATCCATCCCGTGCAACCACAGTAGGCGGCTTCGCCGATTGCCGTATTCGCTACGTCTACACCATCGCGGATCTCCAACCATTCGTCTGCGTCATGCTCTTGCTGATCACTCCAATACGGACCTCTTCGAGAGAGCCACTGAATCCACGCCCGTCCCTTTTCTCGCGGCATCTTCTGAATTGCTTGTTGCATGGTACAGTCACCGGTGACGTTTCCACAGGACATGCTGCGATGGCAAAATAGTTCTCGACCCGCTTGCTGAATTGCTTGTCGAATTGCCATCACAGTCTCAACGGACACGAAGAATTCATCAGGTGAGTTGAATTGTCCGTGAAGCGACCGTTCATTCATTAAGAAATCCACGCTACTCTCCCCAGCCTGCAAAGTAGTTCAGGTCTTTGTCGAATTGATCAAAGAATCCCGCCGGCCAGTGGTCGATATTGCCGTCAGGTCCGATGGTCGGGCTGGTAACCTGCGCCACCTCACCGCCTCTTGGATTAAAGAAGTGCAGTGACACTTTCCCTGCCGCAAGCGTCTCTTTCTTCACGGCGCGGCGGATGCCATTGAGAACGTGGTCACTGTGTGATTCCACAAGCACCTGCACACCACCGTTCGCCACTTCAGCCAGGAATTCCCCCATCAACGCTTGTCCAGCGGGGTGCAGGTGGACTTCGGGGTTCTCGATGAGAAGCAAATCATTCTCGTCGGCCGCGAGGGCTGCAACGATGATTGGCAGCACTTGTGTGAGTCCGAAGCCAACATTCATTGGCCGGTGAAACCCTGCTTCACCACTGTTTGTGATTCCCAGTGTGACCATGTTGGCCTGTGGAACCGGGTCAACTTTCAGGGATGCCCCTGGAAAGAACTGAGCCATTCGGGCTTGGACTTGGGGCAGAAGCGTCGACGCTGTATTTTCCACCACCAGCGATTTGAGGACAGGCACATCTCGTTTCTGAAACAACAATCCCACTGCATTCTCGCCGCGCGGCCCGACAACTTGGGTTGCACTGGGGTCCTGGAGGCGATAACTGTCACGGGGCCCGACACGTTCCGCTGTGAGATAGCATAGCCTCAGCAAACGAGCTGCAAGAAAGTTCCCGTCAGGAAATTTTCCGGGAAAAAGGTGTCTCAATTTGGGCGGCTTATATTCTTGCTTTCCGTTGACCGTCACCGAAGCAACTTCGGCGGACATCGCCTGTTTGTCTTTGTCTCCTTCGTAGCTGAATACCCATTTCACCGTCATCTCGTCATACACAAGTCCGATCTTGAACTCGCGGCGACCATGGACCTTATCTACGACATCCGTGACCGTGCCCAATTGAATCTCAGAACCATTTAGCTGAAGTCTGGTAGACCATTCATGGTCCAGAATGGTCTGATGCAGGAGTACCAAGGCCTGAAGAACCGTGGATTTGCCTGAGGCATTCGTGCCTGAGAGGAGAGTCAAAGGAGAAACGGGCAGCTTCAAAATCTCAAAACACTTGAACAATTCCAACTCAATCGAACTAATCATTCAGGACCTCCTGGAACATTTCGTTGGCCAGCTCGAATCGTTGTTTGACTCTCTTCACGCTGTTGGGGCCGTAGGTAATCGCGGCGTTGAAGTCATCGTTGTTCAACAGTTCATAGAACGCCTCACGCATCTCATTGGCGTGATTCAGGACAACTGGCTCTGAACGCCTGGCCATGCCCGTAATCATGACGTCCCACAACGACGCGTTGAGAATCGTCCGCGAATCCTGACCGGGCGAGTGCTTTCGGAATGCATGACGCCCGAAAAGCTCGAAGTTGCTCTTGAGTCCACTACGAAACGCTGCCGACAGATCATCCATTTCCGATTTCGCCATGCGGTTCATTTTTTCGAGAGCCTCCGCCAGATAGCTGTCCATGTCATCTTTGGCATAGTTCCCGTGACCCAGCAGGCGGAAAGCACAGAAGCGATTGATCAATTCGCGGTCCCGCATCTTTCTGGCATCGAGGCTCTGTCCTGTTGCTTCCAGGAACAGTTCTGTTTCCGCTTCCACTTTCAGCCAGTTTGTTGCCGGGCCGTTATAGATACAGTTCCGCATCTGCTGCCGCGTGAGGGGGACCCCACCATTTACTCGCTCAAAAATCTGGAACTTCGCATGGTCTGGTACATCTGAATCGAGGATATAAAGAATGAGATTGCAGTCTTCGATCCGATTTTGCAGCTTCGGTGACAGGTCTTCAAACCGTTTGCCGTTGAGCAGTTCCTGTTCAGGCAACTTCAAGGGGAATTTATTGGCAAGGAAATCCTGAAAAGTGGTCAATCGTTGGAGTCCATCGACAACAATGACGCGCCCTTCCGTGTCTTCAGCAAGATAGAACACAGGCAAAGGAATACGCATCACTACAGATTCAATGAGCTTACTCTGTCGATCACGATCCCAAACAAAGTCTCGTTGAAACTCCGGGTTCATGATGTAGCCTCCGGATTCAATTCGTCGGACGATCTCGAAGACTGACCGCTGTTCGTTTCGGATCAGCAGCGTGTCAATCGGAAAGTCACCGAGTTCGCGGTCTTCGTCCAGCCCTTCGGGATCAGGCTGCTCGTTCCGATCGGTCCCGTTTGCTGATACAGGTCGTTTCTTACTGACCTTTTTTCGTAAGGCAGTTTTCTTGATTGTTTTTTTATTCGCCATGACGGTTTCCTGTCGTTTGCTGTTCTGCCAAACGGTATTTGTCTTTGTTGAATCTGTGGGGACGCGGATTCCTATTCATGTTTCGCGCCTCTCCGTTTGATCAGCCAAACTTCGCGATTCCTGCGTAGCCAGGCGTTCCCGTGCCAGCCGAATCGAATCGTGCAGCTTTTGTTCGAGTAATTTCTTTGGCGGTAGTTCGGTCAGGTATTGTGCTACTCGGATGCCGCTGTCTTCCAGTCGCAGCAGTTCGACGTGTTCTTCGGATTTGTCGGCACACAGAATCAGGCCGATCGGAGCAGCTTCGCCCTGCTGAACTTCGTTTTGTTGC
>JBDNHJ010000034.1:0-52211 GCA_041688835.1 Fuerstiella sp. | reverse complement strand
GCAGGCGTGCCCGCAGGGAGGCAACTTCAAACGGCATTCGCTATCATTTTTGCAGCCGGGCATCAGGCATTTGACGTTCTATTTGATTTCGAGCCGAATATGAGTTTCCCACAATCCCACCTTCTGACAATCGTGCTGCTGCTTCTGACGGCGATCAGCAGTACAACTTCTGTGATCGCTCAGGAACAGGCGACGCTGGTCGACGCTTCCGAAACATGGCTCCGACAACAGGTGCAGATTTCGGGAGCTGACTTGGCAGACGTCGAACTGCGTGTGTGGGGCACCGGTGTGACGTCGGTCTACCTGAACGGCCAGCGGCTGCTGCGCAACCAAACGGTGAATGGGCTGGCTATCTGGAAGGTCGGCCCACTGCTTCGCGCCGGGGACAACTGCATTGCGGTGGCTGTGGCACCGTCCGAATCGGAACGACTGCTGATCGCGGGGCTCAAAGCAGGGCTCAAAGCAGGGCTCAAGGCGGGACTCAAGGGCCCCGACAACCGGACGATCAAATACGCCCCATGGAAGACAACCACAGCGGTTCCGCCCGTTGGTTGGCAAAGCACGGACTTCAACGATCGCGATTGGAATGTGGCTCAACAAAAACCGGTCGACCCTGCCGCCGCAGCTGAACTCAACAACAGCCCCACGACCAATTTGTCTTGGGCGACCGACAATTCGACACACATTCAGGACGGGCGTTTTTCGTTTCGTGACGGCGACCATGTGGTGCTGCTGGGCGGAACGTTTATCGAACGAGCTCAAGAGTACGGCCACTTGGAATGTGCGTTGAGCACGGCTGGCACGGCTGCCAATGTCACCTTCCGAAATCTTGGCTGGAGTGCCGACACGGTGTTTGCCGAATCACGCGGCATCTTCGATTCTCCGGCCAAAGGCTACGAACGCATGATTGAACATGTTCGCGCCGAAGAACCGACCGTAGTGCTGGTGTGTTACGGGCAAAACGAAGCGTTGAGTTTCGCAACTGGGCCCGAGGGCATCGCACGTTTCAAAGCACAACTGAAAACACTGCACCGCGATTTGACAGCTTCCGGAGCGGAAGTTGTGTTCCTGACACCTCACCCGTTCGTGACCTTAGCTCCGCCGTTGCCCGATGCCGCCCAGTGGAACGAACGGCTGGAGCAGTTCAGCAATGCCGTCACAGAAGTGGCGGCAGATCTGTCCACATTGGCCGTGGATCTCAATACCGACTTTGTGCGCGACATGGCAATGCTGGGAAGCAGCAACCTTGGCACTCATCTTGCCAGCCAACAGGCGCTGGCAGATCCAGACGGACATCCGGAACTCACGGCCGCTCGCAACAGCCTGTGGACCGACAACGGCATGCACTGGAATGCGGACGGCTACAAACAGGTGGCCCTGTTGATTGCATCCCGACTGCTGGGGCAGGCTGATCAGCAGCCGCTGATCGTGGTCGACGCCGATGCCAAAACTGTCACGACAACGTCTGGTCAGATTCGGAAAATCAACTGGCCCGCCGATGACACTCAGCGGCTAACGTTTGAGTACCAACCGCATCGCTTGTCCCCGTCGTCTGTTCGCCTGAGCATTCAGCACGCCGCGGCAACGGAACGAGGCTTGGTACCCGGTTCCGACATCAGCGACTTCGAAAAACTGCGGCAACTGGTGATCCGCAAAAACGAGCTCTACTTTCATCGTTGGCGCCCGCAGAACATCACGTATTTGTTTGGGTTTAGAAAACACGAACAAGGCAACAACGCCAGCGACATTGCAAAGTTCGATCCACTGATTGAAGAACTAGAACGCCAGATTGCGGTCGCTCACCAAGCAAACTGGCAGACGATCACGGTGAAGATTCCGCAATAAGCACTTGTTCAGAAATCACCTGTCATAATAGACCCAGCCGTTTTGGCGCTAGCCACGGACCGAAGGCTGGAAAACGCGGCATGTTTCGCACTCGTTCTGGTGACTTACGCCACCGGCAATGGATGTGTCGGCCTCCGGCCTGAATCGCAGATGCCCGCATGGAACGGAACAAAACTTGCGCAAAACTAAACCCACGGCAAGGCCAGCTTTTTAACAGCCTAGGCTAGCGCCAAAACGGCTGGATATGCAAAGAAACTCATGCACCACTGCTCAAACGCATTGGGACGTGGCTGACAATTTGTCGCACGGTGGTCTCCACCGTGACTTCAGTTGATTCTCCGTGGAGACCACCGAGCAACGGATTTCTACGGCGGAAGCTCATCACCAGGCCAGTTGGGTTGTCGCTGCCAAGTGCCGTTTGTGGTGTCGATCAAACGTGCCAGTATCACGCCCCGATGCTTAGCAGTCGCCACCACGGTGGCTCCGGCTGGCACTTCGCGTAAGTGCGGTGGCAGGTCGGCCAATCGATGAATCAACAGCGTTAACCCTCGCTGCTGTTCCGGATTGTATTTGTACGGAACCAGTGTGATGTTTTTCTGTCTGACAATTGGCACCAGCTGAGCGATATCGCCGAGCTGGAACTGGTGAGCGACGGGAGCCACCATGATCGTTGAATTTTCTGGCACCTGTTTCCAGAAGTCGCCATTCAGACTGCTGGACCAGTAGTCGGCTTCGAGGCCCACAGCGGCGGCTCCACGAGGCCCTCCAACCAGCCAGTTGTATTCGCACAATCCCCACGGCCCGATGCTATTTGGAATCGCGAACAATGTCATGAGTAACAAGACGCTGCCCACCACGGACCGGGATTTGAGCGTCGACGTGTTGCGCGTTGTCGCTCGCAGAAACAACACCACGCCCCGCGCGGCCAGTAACGCGACGGCCGGCATGATCACCAAAAACAAGCGGGTGCCGTCATAGACGGGAGTGCCCGGCAAGGCGAAGACAATCAGTGGCCACGCGGCGGTCACTGCCAGCAGCTGTTCTGATCGATCCAACGGACGTTTGATCACGCGAAGGATCAGCCCTAACAGCAGAGACAAAGGCACGGTGGCCGCGAACATCACGAACGGATAGTGCCACGGAACCAGCTTGTCGACGTAACGTTGTCCAAAATACCAGACGTACAGTTGGGGGCGATCGGTCGTTTTTCCCAGATACGCAAAGATGTTGTGCGCGGGATCGATCCACAGCCACGGCCAGCCTGCAAAAAACACCACGCCGCCCACCAAGCTCCAGATCGCCAGCGGACGAATCGCGCGTGCGCGGAATTGCCACAACGCCCACACAAGCACCAGCGGTGGCAGTAGTAGTCCCTGCACTTTCGTTAACAACAGGATGCCCCATAACAATCCACTGAGGAAACTTTGGCCGTTGGTCGGCGCTTTTTCGGAACACCACCACGACGCCAGCGGCAAGATCGCGGCCAGCCAAGCCAGCGTGGTGCCGGTTTCCTGAGCCGCGATGCGGGCGTGTCCTAATACTCGCGGCATCAACATCAAACAGATGGCTGCGGCCACGGCGGTCCACAGGTCGTAACGTCGCCGCGTGAATTCGGTGAGTAGCAGAATGGTCATCGCGAACACGAAGCACGAACCCAGTCGTGCGGCCGGAACATTCAACGCGGAAAGTTCGGCTCCTGGAATCAGCCACGCAAAAAATTGATGGCTGGCTCCCAACACACACCGGGCCAATGGAGGGTGATCGGGAAAGTACTCTTTCGCGCCGAAGACCTGCTGGCCGGTTTCTGGAGTGAACAGTAGCGGGCCGTGCTGGCAAAACGCGTCGAAGACGTAGACGCCCTGTTGAATGTTGAACGATTCGTCCAGCGTCAGTCCGGGGCCAACCGGCAGAGCAGAATCAACCAAGCCGTTGTTGATCGATGACGCCGCCAGACAGAACGCGACAACTGCCAGTAGCACAGACGTCAGGATTGGTTTCATGGTCTGAATCTGAGTCTACGTTAAAAGGCCCAGCCCATGCGAACCATGGCGGTCGTGTTTTGCGTGTACGAACCGTTGGCGGCCAAGCCGTAGTTGATGTTGCGATCAAACACCCAACCGGCTTCTGTAAACCATGAAGACATTCCGCCGTCCATACGGAAGCCGAACATCAACCGGTAGTCTTCCAGTTCGACCTGATCCGATCCGCCTCTCGCCGTCCGCACATCGTACGCTTCCACATGATATTCCGCTCGCATATAAACCCATTTCGAACCCAAGGCTTCGTTGCCCAAGAACAGACTAATCGTGGTTTCGGGATACATGATTCGCCATTCCCAGTAATCGTCGCGATACACCAGACCAACGTAGGGAATAATCCGGTCGTCGACACGATCCCAGTAACCGGCTCCCAGCACAAGGTTCCAGTTTTGATTCATCTGGAAGATAAACAAAGCGCGACCGTCTAGCTGAAAAGCGGCGGCTCCGAGGCTGCCGTCGAAGTCGGTATTGATCGACGGTGTGACTCCCAGCTTCATGCTGATGGGGCCAGTCTTGGGCGTGGCGAGTTCAAAGTCCCATCCAAAACGAAACGCTTTGCCTGGCAAACCCGGTCCACCTTCCGGACCGCTCCAGTTTCGCAACCGGAATTCATTCGTCCATGTCAGCAGCCAGCCCGGAATAAACGGAGCCGTATACGCCAAGTCATAGTTGACGCCGAACTGTGAAGAATTTCCGCCTCCAGCACCCGTGGTTCCGCTGCCCCACAACCATTCGATTTCGTAACTGTTCTGCCATCCTTGACGATACGGCGCAGGACCGTTGGCTCCATAAGTGCTGAAACCGCCGGCTGGAATTTCGTAAGGATTGGGGGTCGGCCCAAAGCTGCCACCATATGGTGGTTGTCCGCCGCCGACTGCAAATGGGTCTGGCAGAATGGGCGGTGAAAACGCGTTCCAAGTGGATGGGTTCGGCGCTGGCTGACCGACCACAGGCGCATACTGACCGCTGACGGTTTGGGGACCGCCATCAAAGATTGGCGACTGCGGAACGCCGCCCGCGGGAATGACTAGGGAAGGTTGAGCGTAGGTGTTGGGCTGCGTCATCATTCCCGCAGGCGGCCCATATTGCATGGGCGGCATCTGCTGCATGGGCATGTCACGCGCGTCAGGAGGCAGCGGAACCTGATCCGACTGAGCGCGAAAAATGACGTCGACGTCTTTCGTCATTTGAAAGATCGAAGATCGGCTTGCTGCGGTGCGCGAGAACAAGTCAGCACTGACCGACGAAGTCGCCAGAGTTGCAAGGCACGCAGCCAGACACAGGTGAAATGGTTTCACTGGGACACCATGTTATTGAGTCAGAGAGGACCCGCGATCATGAGATTCGTGATCACGGAAGAGGGGGCAGAGTTGTGGAGAACCCACGATCTGCGGAGAGAATTTTGCGTCGAGCTGTCACTCGACTTGAAAGAACTTGAGTACATTCTTTGAAATGCCCCATTTACGTCAACATCAACTGTGGGCCGAGCAACGCCCTAACCCATTTTGAATTGCCCAAAACGCCAAATCAGCTCACTGATCGGCAATTATTGCCGCTCAGCGGGGGGAGCCTCCCTTGGGTGGTCTCGACTTCACCGTAGTTCGCCCAGCGTAGTTTGCAACGCCGGCAGATCAAGAGGCTGTCCGACGGGCGGAAACTTCAGGTCGGCCAAATACCAATGTTCTGTAAAGCTGGCAGACTCACCGGGCTGCAGAATTTCTCGAGGGCCGATCGGTTCCAGTTCCACCATTTCTCGATCCGGATACCAGACCGAAATCGTCAAACCTGCGACCTCGTTGTAGACGCGGTCTGGGTAAGTTTGGAAGCGTTTTACGAACAGCAGGTCGTTGGGAGCCGCATACGCGATGACGCCTTCATAGCTGTCGAAGCCGAGTTTGGGGTGGGCGGGTGTCGGATGAATTTCCAACACGTTTGCGTGCCGACGAACTTGCGGATCTTCGGGACGCACGTGAATCCGTTCGCTGCCTTCGTACATCACATAGCCGTTCGGAAAACGACTTTGCGGCGACGTATTTTCTGCGGTCAGCGGAATCACGCAAATTCCTTTGCCGACAGCAAACGTGCGACTCCAATGACACCATTCCTTGGTGTTCTGCGAGACATTGATGATGGTTTGCGTACACGACAGGTGCGACGAATCGGCCGCCAATTCGAACTTCCGCACCAACTGCACGCCGGTGGCGAGATCTTTTTGGCTGGTCAGTACGGCGGAACGCGGTCCGGTGATTTTCGGCGTCCACTGGCCACTCCACAAGGTTTCGCGACGAGGCACGATGTATTCGGGACCGATATCAAACCGGCCAGCCGAACCCTCCGGCCGGTCGCCGGGTTGCCAGTTTTTGTCTGCTTCCGACAAATACAGCACGTTCACGCCGTTGCGTGAATATTCCAATACACGCCCGCCAACCTCCGGACATAACACCACGCGGGTGGCGGCATTCTTGAGTTCGATGGCTTTGGCATAGCCATGATAGGCGACGACATCGGCGGCGGTGCCGAGCGGCAGCGTACAAATCAGTGCCGTCACACAACACGAAAACTTCAGACAGGTGTTCAGCATATTGACTCCGATGGTGATGACAGCAAAGCGGCGGTGATGCGTGGGAAGCGGAACAGGCGAACTGAGCGGATTCTGGCGTGACATCCCAAGGGTCGCAAGATGGGGGTTCGCTTTGAACGATCAACCGGCGTTCAGGAAACGAGTCAGGCGGAACACTGAAAGCGGTTGGCGTCGGAATCTCCTCGGTGGTTTCGCTTGGATGCTGCGGCGGGGTCAGCGGTGGATCGGCGAGGTTTCGGAACGGCATCTTGGGCGATGCGTTGTTCGATGACTAGTTTCCATGCTTCCGTCAGTCGGTGGAACGAACGGCTGACCCATGGGGGTGGTGTGAAGCACAGCACATCCCAGAAACCGCACGAAAACCCCAGCGAAACTGCGTCGGCCTTGCGATTCAACGGGACAAAACCGGCCACGTGTCGCAGCAGTTGTCCTTGCAGCCCGAAGTACAGACTGGCCAGATCAAGTGTGTTGAGGTCGATGTATCGATGCCAGTTTTCTTCGCACACAACGTCCAGATAGTGTGCGCCCGCGTCGGCTCGTTCAAAGGCCACGGACATATCGGGCACCGGGTCACGAATGAAACGACTGAACATTAGGTCCCCTTTCATCAAATACCGGTCAAACACTGGTCAAACAAACCGGGTGCAATGCGACATCGAACGCCCTCGCAAGCAGCTCGTCCTGCCTGTGAACAGACCGCTGGGGCGGGCATTTGTTTAACAAAACCAAAGAAGTGCGAAACATTCGGCGGATTTCGCCCTGCCGTTACCGACGGGTGGCAGATGCTGGCGGAGCCTGCTTGTGTGGCGTAGCCATCGGAAACCTGTCTGGAACGTTCAAACCACGGCTAACGTCGTTTGTGAGAAGAACCCGTGTGAGTGGTTTCCGGCCGCCGAGGCGCTAAGGCAAAAAGATGTCGGGCAAAAAGATGCAGCACGGGATTTTTTTGCCCACCATCTTTTTGCCAAGAATAAGTCAAGTGGCATCCGTCCAGAACCTAGCGCCAAAACGGCTCGTGATGCAAAGAAACTCATGCACCACTGCTTAGAAACGAAAAAAGGCGTTCTGCCGGTGAAAGCAAAACGCCTGAAGTTTGTTTTTTGGTTTGATCTGTCGGTTAGTAGGTCGATTCGCCAGCACAGCGGATCAGGTGATCCTTGTCGATGTAGACGACATCCTGTGTCTGGTCGACGTGTGTGAATGGAATGGGCCAGTACGACCGGATGGTCTTGTCGTAGTACACGGTACACTTCCAATGGCAGTGATGTAGCCGACAGGGACCGACCAGCGGATAGACTTTGCATTCGTCCAGTCGATCGACCAGCGGTTCGACAACGATTCGCACGTTGTTTCGCTGCGTCTCCTGCAGGAAGGCGATACCACCCGAAACGTCGTCCGGCAGTGAACGCATCACTTGGTCGTCGCTGGGCGGATCGACACAAAAGATGGGCGCGTTTTCGCCTTCGATCGGGTCGAGAACCGGAACGCGGTTATAGCGTTCGTCTTCCCACAGCTGATCTTCCAGCCGTCCCATTTGGTACGGTGTGATCGGCATCACGGGAAGCGTTTCCCAGAACAGCATGTATTCGTAGACCACTCCGATGAATCCGCCGGTCAGTGTACAACCACTGTTGGCGAACATCATCAGGCAGATCGCAGTCAGCACGCCACATCGTTTCAGATGTCTGCCAAAGGTCTGCATTGCTTCCATCCCTGCCAGGTATTCGGGCCGCAGCCCGCAAATCGTTTGTTCTGATCGGATCAGCCCGCCTGCAGCGATTTGACCCTCAGTGACACTTTGTCACCGGACGAAGCAACGTTCGTCCTTTCTACTATCGATCGTTCTAGTTAGGTAACTTGTGACAATATTCCGATTTTGCGGATGGATTTGCCTAGATCGATCAGGTGAGTTCTAAGACCGGCCAACGGCTGGCAACTGGATGACCAATAAACGGCAGATCTTGCTGAAGTGTCTGTGGTGCCACCGCCGCCAGCGTGAGATTTCGGGTTGGCCGCAAAGCTCTGCTGCGGCTTCGGGGCTCTTGTGATTATTTTTTCCATCGACCGGTGGTGATCACCACCGGCAAAAGTCTGTCGTCCCTGCCGGGGCTGAATCGCACCTAGCACTCTGCCGGTGGCTCACACCACCGGCAGAAGCTGTGTCGTCTCTGCCGACCCCGAATCGCACAAACGCCACCCGCCAACAAAAAAAGCGTTCTCGTCGGCGAGGCCAGCGAGAACGCTTCGATTTCGATCGCACGTTCAACTTCACACGTTGAACTCAGCAGTGATCAATGCCAGTTCTTGGGTGCGAACAACCAATACCAAGCGTCTTTTTTCTGTTCGAAGTCCAGCTGCCAGTATCCGTCATCCCACTGCAGCGACACTTCTCGCCATCCCAGTGGAACCTGTGGATAAGGATAGAATGGGCCAATGTACGGGAAGGCACTCGCACTATGCTGCTTAGGATAAGACACCGCAGCCGAGTTCGGGTATTGAGCATAGGCAGGCCATGCGTGATTGGGCAGTTGTGGGTTTGAGTAGTTACCAGCACCGGAGATTGGTGTTGGTGCTCCGCCGCCCATTCCGCCCATCGGGGCACCCATCATGGAAGCTGGGTGAACCTGTTGATACTGTTGTGGCATGGGATACCCAGCTGGCATGGCTTGCTGAGGATAGCCGCCTTGATGGTAACCGGTTTGATGAATCCCGCTGCCGATTTTCAGTTCGTTCTTCACGCTCTGCACACCGGGAACTCGCGACGCCGCGAAACCAGCGGCTTGAATTTGCTGAGCCGAAGGAACTTCGCCCACCAAGTGAGCGATGCCGTTTTCGTAGCGAACTTCGATTTCGTAGCCGACCAAACCCACTTCACCCAAAGATGAAGCGATGTTCTGAGCCACCTGTTGATTGTTTGGACCGGCAGGTTGTGCCGCTGGGGCTGGAACCTGACGTTCCTCGGCCATCATGGCCGTTGTGAGATCCAGAAAACTGGTTGGTTCTGTCTTGGGAGCTGGAAGTTCAAATTTTGGAGCAGACACTGGCTTCACCGATGGTGGCGGAACAGCGGGTGGTGTCAGAGGAACGGACTTCTGCGAAACCTGAACAGCCGGTTTTGGCTGTGTTGGCGGTGCAGGAGCCACCGGTGGTGGTGTCGCCCACGGCTGAGCCGTTTGGGTTTGCGGCCGTGCCGTTTGTTGTTGGGTTGGTGCCGATGTTCGACGCGGAACAGAACGAGTCTGCGTCTTCTTCGCAGGTGTCGGCGTTCGCTTACCAGGTTTCTGGAAGCGAACCTGCTGAATCCCGCTGTCGTCCTGATCCACAACATTGTATGACGCGGGACGCAACGCGCTGTCGCTGTACTGACCTGAAGTCTGCTGGACATTTCCCGGAGGAACGTACTGCAGGTGATTCAGGACACGACTAATGCCGTTCACCTTCTCGCTGGCTTGTTCGGCGAGGGCTCGATGGTTCACATTGCGAACCTTGCCATCCAGCTTCACCGTGTCGCCGCGAACTTCGACGCGAACTTCGTAGCCATCAACGCGAGCCTGCTTCAGGGCGTTCATGACCTGTTCTGCGCGTTGCAGATTTTCTTCTTTTTGAGCAGTCTTGGACTGCGGCAATGTTGGCCGCAAACCGCTCAACAATCCATCGGCGTGAGCCCAGGCAGGATTTGCTGCCAGGATGCCCAGCACGAGTAACCATTTTCCGTACTTTCGCATGAAAGCTCTCCTCCTGAGTTTAGCGTTCAGACCGTCAATCAATTCCAGCATGGAATTTTTGGTCTGCCAGTTGTTCTGGACTGTGAAATGACCGGTAAAGTAGCTTTGGCTAACCTACTTCGGCCGCCTCGCCCAATCCGTTTGATCAGTGTTTTGTGGGTCGGTGGAAGGAAACTTCTGAAGAAGGCTCGCAACGCACCGCTAGTCACGTGAGTGTCATCGACCTTGTTGTGCTGGTTAGATAAACCTTTCTGATTTTTTGCTTAGTAACGCTCACAACGATTACCCTGAAACCTCGCCCGCAGGAATCCAGCTGCCCAACGCGGTTTGTGAAACCAGCAATTTTTGCCGGCCTACTGAACCGCGTCAGGACGTGTGACGATCTTCAACCCCGTACCGGTCCACAAGGTTTGCAGCGCTTCCGTGGTCCAGAATTCGTATCCGCGCGACGGATCACCGACGATGTGATGATCGTTGTACGCTGCAAAATAGACGGTGGAATGAGGGAGCCCCGGAATCCAGCCGCCATCGATTTGGTACTCCGGAAACTGCTCAGCATCTTCTGGAGCCAATTCGCAGCACAGCAGCACCGGATGATTGGCCGAGACCGTCTGCAAGTCTGCGATCGTGCCTTCAAAAAATTCGACCCGATATTGCGTGCCCAACAGCTTGGTCGACACTCCATGATACAGCCCCAGCCAAGTGGTGCCGGATTTTGTGAGGCACAGTGTTGCCATTTCCTGTTCGGTGGTTTCAATCCCCAGCGTCAGCAGAATGGTGGCGGCTGAAGCGGCGGAACACGTGTACGGCGTGGTTTGTCGACACACTGGCCAAACCAAGGGCGGGTTCGGGCGGTCCCACACGTTTTCGCAGACCGGAGGTTCTTCCGGGATAAAATACATCATCGCGTAAATGGCGGCCGCCAGCATGATGGCCATCACCGGCAGTCGCCTGAGCACCGAAGCGACCGTTGTTTTAGGAACCATGTTGCCTGCGGAATCCGTGGATTCAGGTTCCAACCGCAACCACACCGTCGCAGCCAGCGCGGCCAGCAAAAGGGGAAACCAGTTTGACAGTACGATCACCGAAGGCAATGGAATCCACCGGACAATCCACAACTGGCCCCACACGTTTCTAACATACACGACGATCAGCACCACAATCACAACCGCCGCCACGTCGTGAACTCGATGAGACCTCGTCGCCAACACACGATATGTGGCCAAAAACACGGCCACGGACACGAAGCCGATTAATCCGATGGCGAGGCGAATGTCTTCCATGTGTCTGCGGCAATCCGAACTTCGGGTGTGGAATGAACCGCTGCCAGTTTAGTTTGACGGGCCGCTTTGTCGAGCTTGGGTGGTTTTGTTGCCGGCTGGGCGAAGGTTCTCAGTGTTTTTCCTAGAATCCGCCGCTGCCGACCGCCATTTTTTTGGAAAAATCTCTGCTGAGAACCCGGAAAACATTGAGAAGCCTGGTTGTGATGGCGGGGAATTGACGATAAGCTTCGCGTCCGCTGCTGAGACTCACGCAAAGTTTGCAGTCTTGCAACGCAGCAACAGCAAGATCATCCCATGGGGAACGTGACGGACAGTCCCCCCCAAACTGTCGGAGCAAAAGTTGTGACTATTGATCAGTCGTTAAAAAAACCAAGCGGAATTGTGCGAGTCAGAAACGTCCTCAAGCGTAGCGAGCGAATCGCTGCTCTGAAGGAACAGGACCGCTGGGTCGAAGGCGAGAGCACAGCTCTGGGCATGCCCAAGGTTCGCATCAAGCAGGTTGTTGTCGGCAAGAAGAAGAAGAAGGTCAAGGACGAAGACGCAGAAGAAAAATAGTCTGCTCGACCGACCATTTTCAATCCATTCCAACAGCCCGCATCCATTCGACGCGGGCTGTTTTCGTTTGGCAACCGCCTATTTAGCCGTTGTGGCGGTGGCTTCCGCATACTGAAAACCAGCGCCGGGCAATTGACTCGCCTTTTCGTTCATCTGACTGATCATCGAATCGCGAAGTTGGAAGGCCTGTTTGATCTGACGACGCAGTTGGTCGATTTCCAGCAGAAGCTGATTGCGTTCTTCTTCCACGTCCGTGTTGACGCTCAGTAGTCCGTCCGTGAATTCGGGGCGACTCGGAATCGGCCCATCCTTCTGCGGCAGCCCGCCCAACAGTTCTCCTTCGCGAATCGCCAGCGCGGCCTGAGCTTGTTCCAGCAGCGAAGTCTGTCGCGCAATGTTGTCGTTCATTTGCTGCAGCAGTTCTTTATTGCGTTGTCGCTGCTGAAACGCTTCGTCGATCGTCGTGCGATACGATGGCGGCACCATGGTTCTTAATCGCCATGCGGCATTTGGATTCCAGTTGGCCACATCCTGAGGATTCATGGCACGGACGGGTTCCAGTTCGGTGCGTTTGGCGGTAATCGCCGCTGCTCGAAATTCACCAGCGTAGGTAAATCCTTCCGCGCCGCCGTAGAAGGCGTGGACGATCGGCTTGCTCATTTGAACGGTGCCGGCGGAGTCAACAAACTGCAAATCCTGCAGTCCATTGTCAGAACCGATATTGTTCAGGATCAGTCGGTTGCCTTGCTTGGCCACCGTCGGTGTTTCTGTAGTGGCTTCCGGTGATCGGACGGGCACGTTCCAGAACTTGTCCCAACCAATCGTCAGCCCCGCAACGTCGGCCATGGCCTTATTGAATTCTTGGTGAGCTTCGCGGTTCGACGTGACGGCATCCACCGCCTTCTGCTTCGAATCTCGCAGCTTCAGCGACCATTGATTATGCACCAGCAACAGCTTGGGAGCCCAGCCACCGTAGATGCCGGGAATCGGCGCGACTGCCAGCAGCAGCAGGATAAGAGTCAAAACAAGACAGACTTTGCCAAGGGTACTCATGAACGTCCTCGCCAACGGGCTTTTTGAAGCCTGCGATCCTTAATAAGTCTGGAATTTCCACTACATGACGTGCTGAGAACATCGGCGATCACAACAAAATTGTTTGTTCTGATCCCGCAGACGCTGGCTAACAGACCGGTTTCCCAGACACGCTCTCCCGTCCAGTTCACTGACCGTTTTTGTTACAGAACTCAGCCTAACCAGCAAAGTTCCTGCTGCTATCCTAGAAAGCCGCAAAACGGATGGTCAAGCAGAATCGGCGGCGATCGCAGAAATCACACGGCAAAACTTCTGACTCGACCGTTTTTGATGTGCCGTCAGATTCACAGGAAATACTCGACCATCAAACCACGAATGGACACTAATGAACACGAATATGCCGCATGAAATTCGTATTTATTCTTGGCCTGTCCCCCACCGATTTCACATCGGTGGAGACACGTTTTTGCACTACGCTTGACCTTTCTGGTTGCCAATCCGTTGCCAATCCGCCCCCCTCCCATCGACGCTCCAATTCCTCGGCCACAATGCACTCGCGAGCGAAATCGCTCATCGCATTAATTGAAAACACAGCCGGCAGACTCAGGCGGATTGTGGCAAAGACATCCAGCTCCGCTTGCAACACACCTGTGAATGCTCATAACTTGCTTAGATTCCCTGCTACTACGTTCGAGACCTGAAATGCGATCGCCCATTATTCCTCAACCCGCTCAACCGATTGGCTTCTTACTGCTGTCCGCAGTTCTGGCCCTCACGATCGCTGGCTGCGGATCATCGACCGCAGACAGTGCTGCTTCGTCGGACACTGCTGCGACCGCCGAAAAAGTGGGCCACTTTCCGATGCGCAGCGAAGGGCCCAAAACGCTGGATCCGGTCCTCGGATCAACGCAGTACGACAATCTGTGTTGCGGCCAGATCATCGACACGCTGGTGCAGTACAAATACCTGAAGCGGCCCTTCGAACTCGAACCGCTGCTGCTGACCGAAATGCCGACCACGGACGACGACCTCACCTGGAAGTTCACGCTCCGCGACGACGTCTACTTTCATGATTCTCCCTGCTTCCCCGACGGCAAAGGCCGACAGTTAGTGTCCAGCGATGTGTTCTATTCTTGGAAGCGAATGGCGGATTCTTCGATCGGTTCCAAAAGCTGGTGGCTGATGCGCGACACCGTGGTGGGGTTTGATGAATATCGCGATCAGCAACTTGCACTGTTAGAACAGCAGCCGGCCGACCACTTCGATTACTTCGCGGACGTCGAAGGTTTTCAGGTGATCAACGATCAAGAATTCACCGTCACCTTAAAGAAACCATCCGCCCGGTTTTTGTGGGTGCTGGCCATGTTCCAGACGGGCATCATTCCTCACGAAGCCATGGACATGTTCGGCAGCCGCTTCGGCCTGCATCCCATCGGCACCGGCCCGTACACGTTAAGCGAAGGCGATTGGCAGTTCGGCCTACAGATGATTCTGCGACGCAACCCGACGTTTCGGGATGAGTTCTTTCCTGCTGAACACATGCCGGAAGACGAAGAACACGGGCTGCATCTGGCCGCCGGCAAAAAACTGCCGCTGCTCGACACCATTCATATTTCGTTCTTCGAACAGGACCAGCCGATGTGGCTGCACTTTCGCGCCAAAGACTTCGATTACGGTCAGGTTCCCGACGAAAACATGCCGCAGGTGTTCAGCAAACGTTCGGTCGATGGCAAACGCACGATCGTGATGAAAAAGCGTTGGCAGGATCAGGGCATTCGCTACCAACCTGTACCGCTGATGGACTTCATCTTCATCGGCTTCAACATGGAAGATGAACTGGTCGGCGGCGATTCCGAACGAGCGACCAAGCTGCGGCAAGCCATTTCATCTGCACTGGATTGGGACGAACGCAACCAGACATTCTACTTTGGCCTGAACGTGGTGTACGACGGAGTCATCCCGCCGCTGCTGGAAGGCCATCCGCCCGGTGGTCAATCTGACGCCAGCTTTCGAGGCCCCAATATTGAACGCGCCAGACGGTTGATGGCAGAAGCTGGCTATCCGAATGGCGAAGGCCTGCCGGTCATCGATTATTTCGTGTCGCAGGGACGCAACAATCGTGAACAAAGCGAAATGCTGAAACGCCAACTGGCGGCAATTGGCGTGCGAGTCAAAGCGAACCTCGTCGACTTTCCGACGCTGATGCAAACCGTCGACGACCGCAAAGCAGCCATTTTTTCGTTCGCTTGGGGTTCGGACTATCCCGACGGAGAAAACAACCTCGCACTGTTTTATGGTCCCAACGAATCGCCGGGCAGCAATCATTTTAACTTCAAGAATGCGGAATACGACAAGCTGTACGAACAGATCGTCGGCATGCAGCCGTCGCCGGAACGTACGAAAATTTATCAGCAGATGCAGGACATCCTGTTGTACAACAGCCCGTACATCGGATCGATGGCTCGCACACGGCACTTTGTGATTCACGATCGCATGAAATACTTCAAGCCCGTCGAAACGTTTCATAACTGGTACAAGTATGTCGACGTTGAGTAGTCTGATTTACCTAGCCGTTTTGGCGCTAGCCACGGTTCCGAGCAACCGTGGCTAGCACCAAAACGGCTGGAAAGCATCTCGCGACTGCCGACCAACATCATCCATTTCGCACACCGCTTGCCCGATACCTATGGCTGACAATTTTCTCACACGCGTCGCGGCCACGATTCCGTGGAAATACATCATCCGCAGAACGCTGTATTGCATTCCCGTGTACCTCGGAATCCTGCTGCTGCTGATGCTAATCCTCCGCGTCCGCGATCCGGTTCCCGCCTTCATGGGCAAGAATGCGACGCCAGCGGAAATCGAGCTAAAACGCCAAGAGGTCGGTTTGGACAAGCCATTCTTGGCTCAGTACGGTCACTTTGTCAGGCAGTTGCTGACGTTCGATTTTTCCGAAGAAAGCTGGCAGCAAAAAGGCCGCACCGTGGGAGAAATCGTCGGTGGTGGACTGGGCCCCACGCTGGCCCTGACGGCTCCCGCGTTGTTTCTGACGACGTTGATTTCCGTCTGTGTTTCGCTAATCGCCGCTTGGTTTCGCGGTCGGCTGACAGATCGCTTGCTGGTGTTCTTTGCCGTGCTGGGCATGAGTATCAGTTTTTTGGTGTACATTATTTTAGGGCAGTATCTACTGGGCTATGCCATTCGGTCTGACGGCTTCGCGCCGTTTGCCATCAGCGGCTACCAAACAATCGAACAAGTCGGCCTGTGGTCGTACCTAACATCGAAGTGGCCCTATTATTGTCTGCTGCCTGTCTTAATCAGCGTGATCGTTTCGATGGGCTACGACACCCGCTTCTACCGCGCGGTGATGGTCGAAGAATCGCAACGCGACTACATCACCACCGCTCGCGCCAAAGGGGCCAGCGAAAGTCGGATCATGTTTCTGCATCTGTTAAAGAACGCCATGATCCCCGTGATCACTCGCGTCAGTATCAGTATTCCGTTCTTGATCACCGGCTCGTTTCTGCTGGAAATGTATTTCCGCATTCCGGGTGTGGGGCGAGCGTTGATCACCGCCGTGAATCAGGCCGATTTTCCTGTGGTGCAAACCATTGGAGCCGTGTTTGCGGTCGCTTATCTAGCCACCAACCTGTTGACCGATGTGCTGTACGCCATGGTTGATCCACGAGTGAGGTTGTCATGAGCGGTTCAACAACGACAACAACAACTCCGCGACAGTCGCGTGTGTGGCTGAAGTTTATCAAGCACAAGCCGGCGTTGATTTCGCTGGTGGTGATCGGAATCTACGTACTGGCTGGCATCGCCGTCGTGTGCGGCATGATTACCGTCAAAGACACGGCCAATGCCTACGGCGCGCCGTTTCAACCCGGTTTCGGCTTGTCCAATTCACCAGAACAACGCCTCGACGATGCCGAATGGTATCTGAACAAACTTCGCATCCCACTGGGCAGCATTGACGCCAAAACAGCACTGGGCGAATTTCCGGTTTCGGATCTGCAAGCCGCCGATCGTTCTGTCGACGAACTCCGAACAGCTCTAGCGACCGGCGACGATCTGCTGCAACAGTTGAAGGAAGTGTCAGATCTGGACACCACAATCGCCAGCGGTTCGGCGGACGGATTGGAGCTGCAACAACAAATCGTAGCGCTAGAAGAAACCGTCGCTGGCATGTTGCAGTTGCAACCTGATGTCGGCGGGCTGCGTCGCTGGATGCACTTATCACTGGGCACCGATCGCCTCGGCCGTTCAAACTTTCTGCGTGCCGTGTATTCGATCCGTGTGGCGATTTTGGTAGGACTAGTCACGGGCATTGTTTCCGTCTTGATTGGTGCCGTGCTGGGATTGGCGGCGGGCTACTTTGGTGGCTGGGTGGATGTGTTGATCACCTGGCTGTATTCCACCTTCGCGTCGATCCCGAACATCGTGCTGTTGATTCTGTTGGTGTACGTTTTTCGAGAAGGCACGATCGACACCGCGATCAACGAAGCCACCGGCGGACTGCTGTCGACTTTGTTGGGCGGTTCCCGCTTGGATTCCACGTTAATCCCGGTCTACGTGGCGTTCTGTGCCACCTTCTGGATTGGTCCTTGTCGCGTGATTCGTGGAGAAGCGATGAAACTGCGCGAACAAGAATATGTGCAAGCGGCTCAAGTGCTGGGTTATGGCAATCTTCGAATTCTGTTCCGACATCTGCTACCCAACGTGTCGCACCTGATGCTGATCAACTTCTCTCTGCTATTCATCGGCGCGATTAAGTCGGAAGTCATCCTCAGCTTTCTGGGGCTCGGCGTCACGGAAGGCACCAGCTGGGGCGTGATGATTAGTTTTGCCAAAGACGAAGTGGTGAACGGTAACTTCTGGCAAATCGGAGTCGCCACCAGCTTTATGTTTGTACTGGTGCTGGCGTTCAACATTCTGTCCGATGCCATGCAGGACATTTTAGACCCCAAACATGTGTAGCGCCCGTGTCAATTTGATTGTTTAACCGGCCGCCGGAGGCAAGGAATACGCTTGCAAGTCGACCTCGCCTTCGGCCACGGGTTAAACTCAGCAACTTCACCCTAACACGTTTTTAACTATGACTGATTCTGCCACCACAACCACCACAACTGATACGCCGCCCGCGGCCACTTCGCCGCCTGCTGGTTCTCGCCAAGTGGTGTTGAGCGTTCGCAATCTGTCGACTTCGTTTCGCACCGATCAGGGACTGGCCACCGCTGTCACGGATGTCAGCTTCGATCTGCACGCCGGAGAAGCTCTGGGAATCGTGGGCGAAAGCGGCTGCGGTAAGTCCGTCACCAGCAAGTCGATCATGCGTTTGCTGCCCGAACACATCACACGTTACGGCAGCCACAGCGAAGTCCTGCTGGGTTCAGAAAATCTGCTAAAATACAACGCTCAACAGATGCAGCGCGTGCGCGGCAATCGGATCGGGATGATTTTCCAAGAACCGATGACCGCCCTGAACCCGGTCTTCACGATCGGCTGGCAGATCGACGAAGCGCTGAAGCTGCACACCACACTGGACCGAAATCAGCGTCGCCAAAAAGGCATTCAGATGCTGAAGATGGTCGAAATGCCCAGCGCCGAACGACGGTATGACGAGTATCCTCATCAGCTGTCGGGCGGCATGCGGCAGCGAGTGTTGATTGCGATTGCCCTGTGTTGCGAACCCGAAATTCTGATTGCCGACGAACCTACGACGGCACTCGATGTGACCATTCAGTCTCAAATTCTGAAGCTGATGAACGACCTGCGAGCTCGCACGGGAACCGCCGTGCTGCTGATCACGCACGATCTAGGCGTGGTGGCTCAAACCTGCGATCGCGTGGTGGTGATGTATGCCGGGCAGGTCGTGGAAACGGCTGGTGTGTCCGATTTGTTTCATCGAGCCGCTCATCCGTACACCAAGGCGTTGCTGAAATCGATTCCGCAGTCGGGGGCGCGCAAGGCCAAGGGAGAACGCCTGCCAACCATCGAAGGGTTGGTGCCGGGCTTATTCGACATGCCAACCGGTTGCCGATTCGCGGATCGATGTGACTTTTGCGAACAGAAATGCCGTGACGAACAGCCGGAAGTCACCGTCACATCTGACGGTCGCAATGTCCGCTGTCATTTTCCATTAAACCAAGACCAAGACCAAGACCAAGACCAAAACCAAAACCAAGGCGCGGCACGGAGCACTCATGAGTCTGCTTGAAGTCACGAATCTGGAGAAATCCTTCCCCATCAAGGGCGGGTTACTGAATCGCACCGTCGCGTCCGTGCAGGCCGTGCGTAATGTCACGTTCTCCGTCGACAGCGGAGAAACCGTGGGCATCATTGGCGAAAGCGGGTGCGGCAAATCCACGCTCGGCAAAACGATCGTCGGACTGCTTCCGCCAACGACTGGCACCGTCAAATTCGAAGGTGCCCTAACCGCCGGCCAGAATCTGCACACTCAGATGCAGTTCATCTTTCAAGATCCCTATTCGTCACTGAACCCCCGCATGACAGCCGGCCAGATGTTGTCGGAAGTCATTCGGTTCCACAACATCGTGCCGGCCGCTGAAACCAAAACCTATGTCGAAGAACTGCTGGCCATGGTGCAGCTGGGCAGCGACGCACAGTACCGCTATCCTCACGAATTCAGCGGTGGGCAACGGCAACGGCTGAACATCGCCCGCGCCTTGGCCGTCAAGCCGCGACTGTTGATCGCCGACGAACCTGTTTCGGCCTTGGACGTATCTGTGCAGGCGCAGATTCTGAACCTGCTGATGGATCTCCGCGAACAACTGGGGCTGACGATTCTGTTTATCAGTCACGACCTGAAAGTGGTCGAACATTTCTGCGATCGCATGATCGTGATGTATCTGGGCAAAGTGGTGGAAAAACTGCCGTGTGACAACATCTATCGCGACGCCAAACATCCGTACACGAAGGCGCTGTTGAAATCGAATCCGGTCAACGATCCGGACGATCGCGGTGAGCTTTTTATCCTAGAAGGCGAAGTTCCGAGTCCTCAAACCCCCCCGCCGGGTTGTCCGTTTGTGTCACGTTGCGACGTGGCCGAAGATCGCTGCAGCACCGACCCACCATCGCTGGTGCAATTGGGCGACCAGCAACAAGTCTCCTGCTGGGTCGTGACCAGCCCCGCGACCGCCAGCACTTAGGACGTGTCCCGAAACAAGTTGGCACTTCAATGAGTAGCGGCAGGTCGCAAGCCCTCCAGTTTTGCGACACCGGACGGCTCGCGCCGTTCCGCTAAATCGGCAACTGATTTGTGGACGATCACTGAGTGCATGGTTCAGAAATCGCTTGGCGGAATCAACCCAGCCGTTTTGGCGCTCGCCCTACAGCCGTGTTCCCAGATGATCGCCAACCCGAGCGTATAGCTCTCGATGCTGTTTCGAGTTTTCCACAAGATCCTGATCGAATTGAATGCGACCGGGTTCGAAGACCATGATTGTTGAGGAACCGCCAAAGCGGAAGTAGCCTTTTTCGCTGCCCTTCGAAACCGAAGTGCCTGAAGCATAAGTTTGGCAGATGCTGCCGACACACGTGGCTCCGATTTCCATCACTAAGATCGTGCCGAACGCTTCCGTTATGAGTTCCGTGATGCACCGCTTGTTGGTCGTCAGGATGTGAATATTTTGACACAGGGCGATGGGGTTCACCGAGTACAGCGGACCATTGATCAGTCGCGTTGAACCCGGAACGCCGGCGGCGGGAAAATGAAAGCGGTGATAATCGACAGGACACAATCGCGACAGCAACAGGCTGCCCGAGGCGTATTGGTCGGACAGTTTTCGATCCTTCCATAGTTTTGCCAGATCGAACATTTCGCCTTTCACAAACAGACCATCGCAATTGGAAAGATCGGGCACGCACAAATGCCGACCATCGGCCGGAAACACGACGGACGATGGGTCCGCGTCGATTGGTCGTGCTGCGGGTTTCAGTTCACGAAAAAAGAATTCGTTAAAGCTGGCAAAGTCGTCCACATTGCGAACGAATTCGGACGAATCCAATTCATAGTCTTTGATGAACGGTGCGATTTTTTGCCGTGTGCTGGGCCGATCCATTCTCCAGCCGTACCAGTGCGAAAACAAGGCGCGCTTCACCGCAACATTCAGGCTAATCCGCCCGGCCAACGTGCCGTAAGTCCAGCGCAAGGCCTTGTCGCCGTAAACTTTTTCAACGCACGTTTCGTTGCGGTAGCGGTCGTAGTAAACGATTTTGTCCATGGTGTCAGATGTGTTACTGGTTTTCTAAGGCCGTTGGTCGTCGCGATCGTGTTGGTCGTGAGAGCGGAACAGGCCGACGGGAAATCGAATCAGTCGCAACGGGGTTGCTCCAATCAGTTGCGAAACCACGTGCCGCGCACTGTGAGCGTCTGGTTCTTGAATGCGAATCACGAGTAGAACACTGGCGAGTCGCAGCACAATGCTGACCGCAAACAGCAGGCGATACGAAGTCAGCGGAACTCCGAACACAACCGAATCCAGATTGGCGTAAGTCAGCAGTCCGCCACACACCACCGAAGTCACGCCTCCCACAAGCCCGGCCAGTGCCGTGCCGGCAGCGATGTACATTGTGCGATTTCCGGAAGGTGATTGAGTCAGCATAAATCCGTTGGTGGTGACCACAAATCCCGCGTTCAGAATGGAATCGAAAATAAACACGGGCACCAGCACCTGAAACGCAAACTCAGGATCGTTCGGCACCAAAATCAAAGCCAGCATGTTGGTCGACTTCAAGATGGTACACAGGATCAGAATTGGACGATGACCAAAGCGTTCGACAAGCGAACCGATTCTGGCCGAACACACCGCACCACCGGCCCAGCAAAATACCCACAGCAGCAATAGTTTCGACAGCGACATGCCGACTTCGGCCAACAGAAACAGACTAATAAACGGCGCACCGACCATCGCCGCAAAGTGCCAGAAGCTCATGAAGGTAATAAAGGATCGGAATTTACGGTTGCGAAATGGTTCGGCCAATACTTTGCGAATCCGAGTTTCCGCGATCTTTGTCACGGGCGGCTCAGCGACAGGCAGAAACATCAGAATATCAATGACACCCAGCACCGCGGCGATGACAATCAGAATTGCGAACGCGGTCTGAATTTGGTCGACGTAAGCTTCCAGCAGGTACGACGCAAACAGCAGCGAGGCGGCCCCCGCCCACTGCATCCATAAATGCCGAATCCCCCAGTAACGACTCAGCCCCATGCGCGGCAGATAGTCTCCCATCCATGACATCCACAGTGGAGACGCAAAGTGCATCATCGAATGATTGACCACCGACAGCCCTAAGAACATCCACAACCAGAATGTTGACGACATGTCGGTAAAGATCAGCGGCCCCACAGCCACGGGCAACAGAATCAGCCGCTGCACAATGGACACTGTCATCCACAATCTGCGGCGATAGGTCAGGTGATTGGCGATCACGGCGGACACGAACTGAAAGAACAGCATGCCGACCGGAATCGCTCCCAGAATCCCCACATGCAAGCCGGTCCCGCCGAGCTCTCGAGCAAATTCGATCCCGGCAGGACACAGCGTTAGCTGAGAATACGCCATCCCCAAACAACCAGCAACGATGATCGTATTGCCATGCGCGATACCGGCAGTCGGCGGCGGCTGTTTGGCGGGGCCTGAAACAAGATCGCCAAGGTTGGCGTGAGAACGGGCGTGGTTGGCGGCGGGCATCGTAACCGAATTCGTGAGTCGAGAAGTTCCGTGGAAATCAAGTTGTAGCAGATTTTTGTTCCGAGCGCTTCAGTCCCAACGGGCAACGCCTGCCAGGATTTTCACAAGTGAAAACATCGGGGAAACGTGATTTGCAGTCTGCGACTGAGGCCCGAATGGGCTGACACAGCCTTTGCCGGGGCGATGAGGCCCCGGTGATGTGCTAGAGTGACAGAAAGGCCCGAAGGGCCGATACAGCAATGTCCGTCTTCTGTGTTTCTGTCGGCCGCTCCGGGCCTTTTTGCATGGTGATCAGACTTCCGGTGGCTCACGCCACCGGCAGGGGCTGTGTCGGCTTTCCAAGCCTGAATCGCATTCTGATCGTTTCAGCTCGCTGTGTTGTTGTGGCCAAAATCTTGAACGGTGTTGCACGGGGTGCTCATGAATCTCGCCTGCCAATCAGTGCTACAGAATGCCTTCGAAGTCGGCTTCAATCTGCTTTAAATCCAAGCGACGCAGGAAGTTCGAATAGCACAGCCAAGCAGATAGAGCCTGCCCGTCAGCAAACTGCGTGGGGATGTGCTTCGGCGGTAACACGAGTCCTTCGTCGACCGCTTGTCGCAACGTCTTCAGGTCGGCCAGCGTGGCTTTTCCACAAAACAGCATCGGAATTCTGTCCAGTAATCCGCGACGCACGGCCACACTGATGTAATTGAAGACCAGCACAAATCCCTTGCTGTAACTCAGGTCTTTCGTAAACGGGCCACCATCAGGAGTGCTGCCTCGAAAAATCCTGACAGCCAGCGTATAGCCTTCGCGTTCCGTGTAGCCTTGAGCGCGAAAAAAGTGGAAGACCTCCAAAAAATTGGCCCCGTTTTCCGCCATCTCCACGCCACGAATTCTGTTGGTGACCTTGCGAACTCGTTCCGGATACGAAGACAACGTGATCAGTTCCGTAAAGATTGCCAGGCCTTCCTGAGTGATCGTTGACGATGGCGGTCCTTTGCTTAAAAACGTGCAGTACGGCTGTTGGTGGCCGTTCATGGTTGTGCCCAAATGCACCCAGCCTTCATGGACTTCCAGCAATCGCAGGTCGCGCTGGTTAAACGTCGCACCAGCTCGCAGCTTGATATAGTCAGCTCCGGCAGCCGCATCGGCGATGATTCCGTCGTTCATCTGCACCGTCAACGGGTGTTCGGGACAGGGCATCGAATGGTCCAGTCGCTGCTGCAAAATCTTCACAGCTTCCTCAGCCGGAATCGTCCGTTCTTCGTTCAGGTCTGGAGATCGCTTTTCGATTGAATCTAGTGATGCGGACATCATGCGACCCAACTCGGCCAAATTCGGTTCGCCCGCATGAAACACATCTTCGGCGCTGCCATACAGTTCGCGCGATTTTCGAGAAAACCCGGGCGTGCCGCGACGGGTTAACATCTGCACCACCACTTCGTACTCGCGACACATCCTGCGCATGATGACGGCGATGGGGTTGTATTCGCCGAGCTTACGTTTGATGTCCAGTTCCAGTTCGTTTAATTCTGCCTGCTTGGCTTCAGCAGAATAAGGCAATGGCCGGCTGTTGTAATATTCGGCGTTGACGGCAGGTAACTGTTTGCATTTGTCGGCAAAGAACTGCTGTTCAATCGTATCGTCCCATTTGATGGCATCGAGCACTCGAATGTCGGCCTGAGCAACGACGAGGCGGTCTGATAATTCGCGAACGGTTTGCTGATACGCTGTGGGAGTTGGCATGAAACTGGATTCGTGAACAGCGCCGATTCTGATGACTGATCGGAACGACGCCTAATTGTGTTTGAATAACGTTGGCCGCTGACCGTCGGCCGCTGCGTGCCTCGTCAACTTCAACGGCTCGCCCTCCGTCGTTGCGCACGGCATCTTCGCCGAAATCGCGAATTACGTCCAGACCCTCCCCAGCAGTCTCAAGGCCCAGATTCACAGCGTTTTTCCATGTTCGTCCCGGCAGGTGGCAAATGCTGGCGCAGCCTGCTTGTGTGGCGGAGCCATTGGAAACCGTTCTGGAAGGCCCAGATCACGGCCAGCGTTGTTTGTGAACAGAACCCGTTATCCTGCACGTAGGGCAAGCTGAGACATTCTTGATGTTTCACCCGTAGTCGCAGACTCGGTTTTCCGGCCTAGTCTGCGATCACGGGTGAAACGATCGACGGCTCATGCGTCCCCGCACGCGGTAAGGGCGGTTTCCCATCGCGAAAGCGACACCACTAGCCTGAACGGCAAACGCCACCCGGCGGCACGGACAGCGGAACCAAATTCCGCGTCAACACCACGTTCTTAACAACCTGGGCGAGCACGTAGCGGCTATTTCTGTTGGCGGAACGTCAATCCACGTAGGTGTGGTTGGGGGGTCAGGCGAGCCTGACCGACCGTGACCAGTGTATCCAAGAGTTCTTCGATATTGGCAATTCGGCAACGTCCGCCTTTGAAGGACGCATCGACATCTTGGGGAGTCATCGCGGCTTGTTGTTCGACCAGCACTTTGCGAACGGCGGAAATGCGTTCGGGCAGAGACTTCGGCCACGGCTGCTTTTCAACTTTGACTTTCGGTTTGACCGGCGTTGTTTGGTCGTCAACGATCAATTCCTGCTGCACCGCGTTGACGCCATCGGGATTCTGGAATTCCGGTCGCAGCCAGCGAATCAGTCCTCGAGCTTCTTCGGCCGCGCGTTCGTGATTCAGAGCGACCAGACGTTCCAGAATTTCTTCGTCGGTCAGATCATAATCTGCACTTTAGGGCAACTCCCCTCTGGCATTTTGAAGTTGGTGTTCCCCAAACCGTAGCTCTCGGGAAAACTGTGATTATCAAAAGACCTCAGTTTCACCAACAGAGCCACGGATGGCTAAGCGTAAGAAAGTCGGAACGACGTCCGCAACGTCAACATAAAAAGCTGCGTGCGATGTCTCAGCGGATGCCGCGTCTGCAGAATTTCCGGGGCTTTGCGTTTCATGATTCGACCGGCGGTCCCTGCCACATGTGCGATCCATCGAATGCGAATAAAACATAGAATGCGACGACGAATCAAGAGCCGTGTTTTTGCGTGTGTCTGCTGCCCGCAAAAAGTCAGAGTGACAACGTCGCGTTTCCGGGCGTCAGCTCGAACCGGCTGCGGGGTGGCCTGCATCAGCTGCGCGGTCCGACCGAACGCCAGTCCGGTGCTGCACCCGTTCGATCGGGATTGCCGGCAGAAAACCGGACCGACAATTGATGCGCCGCCAGTGCCCTCGCCGGAGCGGCCCTGTTCGGTGCCGAAGGCCACCAGCGGAATCGTCCTTCGGAAAGACGTTTGTGACACAGCCAGAAGCCCTGACCGTCGTACACCAGTACTTTGATGGCTGTGCCGCGACCGTTGCGGAAGACGAACACGGAACCCGCGAATGGATCCTGTCCAAGCGTGTCTTTGCAGAGTCGCACCAAGCCGTCAATTCCCTTCCGGAAGTCAGCCGGCTCAACAACAACCAGAATCTTCATCTGAGGAGTGATCTGCAGCATTACTCAACACTCCGAAACATCCGGCCGAGGGCCACCAGATCCGGAGCATCGCCGCCGCACAGACACACACGCATACGGGCTCCCGAGCCGTCTTCGAATTCGATCACACATTCTGTCGCGGCGGCCGGCAACGGTGAGGAAAGTTCGAAACTGTCGACTGCCATCCCGTCACGCTGGATGTAGCGGAAGTCGTCAAGACTTTCGACGCGAACCGGGGAGCGCCGAAACTCTTGACGAGTTCCGCTACAAGAGATGCCGCCCTTTCCGCCTGCCAAGACGAACACTTCTACGTCCGCAAAATTAAGTTCCCCAAGATGACCGACCCGGAATCGGGAAAACGCGTCAACGACAATTCGGTCGCCATCTACAACGCCTACATCACCGTCAGTCTCGAAACCAACAGGATCGTTGATCGCCTGCCGTCGTGGGACATTGATTAACGTCGTGGTCGCAATAAATGCCTTCAGTCCGTACAACGGTTCGAACGGCAAAGACCACGACCTCCGTCTCGATACCGTATCCCAAAACAAGCTTTGGGCTGTTGTTTAACCGGCGATGCGAATTCGATTTGAGCCGTTTGAGCAAAACCAATCGGCGGTCACATCCGTGCAAACCCCGACGTTCTCGCAAGACGCAGCGCACAAAAAAACAGGAAATCGTCGCCCTGTGGTCACAGATTCCCGGTGATATTGGATCTAGCTGCCTCCGGCAGGGGACGAAAAACTTACTGCACCCGCCGCACTAAGAACGACGCGGTCGGGCGCTTGATCGTTTTCGAGTGCCATGGCGAAGCTTTGGTTGTGATGGCCCGTGCTTCTTCGGGTGTCAGCTTCAGGAATTCGACGACACCAGCACGCAGTTCGACAGACTGAATCGCAGCGCGTTCCCAAGCAGATGGTGCCGGCGTTGACGCCCAGACGCGGATCTCCAGTTCGTAGCCCGGACGACGAATGACGGGTGCGAACTGCAGCAATTGCTCCTTCATCACGTGATCGACAAGTTCACCTTCGCGAGGCAGTGGGGCCATCCGGTCGAATGCCACTTCGCCGGAAATTTTGCTTTGCGTCTGAGTTGTATGAGCGTCTTCCATGCTCATCAGAAAGCGTTTCAATTCGTCTTGTTCACGATCCTGAACGGTCATCGCATCGCCGTCCTTGTCGGGGCCTTCTGTGGAAGAGCCCGGGTCTGCTTCGTCCGAAGAGATGATATAGATCGGGCTAGACTGGTGCATTTGTACTGGGTACGCACTGTTGCCCATGGCAAACAGACCAGGCACACCGGCAGAATCGCCCACCGACACAAACGACCCCGTTCCTGAATACAGGTTGGCGCCGGTCTGCTCCGAGGCCAAGGAATTCAGGACGATGAAGAACGCCAGCAACGCCGTCATTGTGTCACCGAACGACACCAGATAGGCATTGCTCGGACCTGAGGACGCTCTTTTTTTTCTGGCCATTCCGGCGTCTTTCCTTGAGCTTGAAATGAGCTTGAAATGGGCTTGATCACCATGCGGTGACAACGTTGATCACTGGCTGCTGCGGACCATCGAAAATTCGATTTTGTTTTGCTGCGGGTTGGGCTGCACGGACACAGCCACTGAACCAAGCGAGACGCCGTAGCCGTAGTTAAACTGATGTGCCATCTTGATGGCTCCCGGAAGGTCCGCTTCCGCAGGCACACTGATCGACAACTGCATCTGAAACCGCAGCATCTGTTTCGCCATCTCAGTCAGCTGCGACTGGGCACTAGGTAATATTTCACCATCCGGTGCTAAGAATTGACTCATGGTGGCGGCGAACGTAAATCGTTCTGCATTCGCCAGTTCGGTGTCTTCGTCGAGTGTCTTCAGGCCTTCACCCGCACCGTCACGTGTGGGGTCTTCGTTCAACGGTGGTGTCTCGGTGCCGTTTTGAGACAGCCGGCTTTTTTCTGGACGATACCGCAAAGCAACGGACTCGCGATCCATGGCGTCGTTCTTTCGTCCCGCGATTCCATCGCTGCCACCACCACCAAACATCGACACCTTCACCCGCTCAAAACTCTCCGGCTCCTGACTGGCAAAAGTCAGCAGTAAAATGAAGAAGGTCATCAACAGCGTAATCACATCGCTGTACGTCATAAACCACGCGGGTATGTCCCCACTGGTATCCGGCTCTGGTGGTTTTTCTCGTGGCATGGTCAGTCTTGCAGCGCAGTCTTGTCTGAATTGAACTCAAAGCCGGGATGGAGGCACTCTTACGCTTCGATGAAAATTGCGGCACGCCACTTGTCTTATCGTGATGACTGATAGAGTTTGCCCAGTCGACAAACCAACCGCGTCTCAGAGGGCTCGGGAACTGGGGTAATCACTCGGCGATGGGTAATTTCCCGACGCTCCAGAATTGTAAAGTTTCCAGGAATTCACAGCCTCAGCAAGCTGCGCAGAATTTGCGGCAGCACGATGGCTCAGCCCGTAGTAAGTTTTCGGTGCTGCCTGAACATCGCATGGAAATTGTGACAATGACGAACCAACTGATGCCCCTCGCGGTCCCCAACAAAACTTCTGAGCTGTCTGAACTCTTAGAACCTCTCCGTCATCTGAGATGGGAGGGAGGCTCTGACTTTCCGATTCCGCCACAAGGCGTGATTGAGTTCTCGAAGCTAGCGCGTGAATCCAGCGCGACGGTGGAAAAATTGAGTGCCATCGTTGAGAGCGAGCCGGGCATGACCGCGCAGGTTCTCAGAAGCGTGAATTCCAGCCTGTACGGGGTCCGCGACAAGGTCGATTCTGTGCAGAAGGCCATTGCGCTGCTTGGAGTTTCGACCTGTGCCTCGATCTTTCTGACCAAGTCACTTCAGATCGCGCTCAAGTTTTTCGAATCTCAGCTGTTGTCGTATTCGGACCTGCGTCGTGAATCGCTCGAACGCGCACGGTTCGCCAAGGAGCTCGCCCTGCGCATGAAGCTCGACCCGGTCTTGAGCTACACCGCAGCCAATTTGCAGGACATCCTGCTGCCGTTTTTGACTCGACGTTATCAAAAAGAATATGCAAAGTATCATCAACAGCTGGATTGGAGTGGCATCGAAGAATTCGAACGTGACGCTTTCGGGTGGACGCACGCAGAAGTCACCGCCAAGACGCTGATGGAATGGGGATTTCCAGACTCGCTCATTCTTCGAGTCTTGCTGCATCATTCGCCACCAGAAGAATTGTTTTTGTCTCACGGGCCCCAGCATCAAGCGACCCCGAATGCAGCCGCCGCTTTGCTGGGCGATGCGTTACAGCAATCGCCTGGCGGGATCACGCGACTGGTGGACCTGCAGAGATTCCATCCGAAAATGAAGCTGCTCAGCATCGCTTCCGCCGTCGACACAGAAAATAGCGGGGCGGGCGGGGGACATAGCAGTGGTCTGAGCTTGGTGAATCGCATTCAATGCGGCATGCTGGAGCAAGTGGAACGCCGCCGCGGTGACTCGATGGTTCCGGGCCGCCAGTTTGGCAATTATATTCTCGAACGGAAACTGACCGAAAGTTCCATGGGGGCGATTTTTCGTGCGAAGCACATCATGCTGCGGCGACAGGCGGCGATCAAAATTCTGCGAGCCGATAAAATCACAGCGGAATCGATTCGGCAGTTCGAACGGGAAGTGCAACTGACTTCCACACTGGTGCATCCCAATACCATTTCGATCTACGACTTCGGACGCACCAGCGACGACTTGTTCTACTATGCCATGGAATACATTGATGGCCTAACGCTCAGCGATTTTGTGATCAACAAAGGACCAGTGCCGGCGGGCCGTGTACTGATTTTTCTGAAGCAGATTTTCGGATCACTGGCTGAGGCGCACATGCGAGGTCTGGTGCATCGAGACATCAAGCCGCAAAATATTATGCTGTCTGAAGGAATCGGGGGTGTTGATCACATCACGGTGTTGGATTTCGGTCTTGTCACCGAAGCGTCATCGGCGGAAGGCCAAGGCATTCGAGGGACGCCCACATTTATGTCGCCCGAAGCGGCTTTGTGTAGCGACAAAATCGACCACCGCAGCGATTTGTATTCCGTAGCGGCCGTAGGCTACTTTTTGTTGACGGGACGCCTGATGTTTGACGGCGGAATTTCCGAAGTGATGAATCACCATATCTATACCGAACCCAAACTGCCGTCTGAGCACACGTCAAATCTTGTGCCGCAAGATCTGGAAAACGTCCTGATGCAGTGTCTGAAAAAGTCTCCGGAAGAACGCCCGGCGACTGCCAAAGAAGTCTTGCAACGATTGCACAGGTGTCCGGCTGAAATTCCTTGGACAGATCTGGACTCCGAAGCCTGGTGGGAAGAATTCCGACGCTCTTCGACGCCTTGTCAGTCAGAGAACCAGGGACTTGACGATACGGTCCTTGGTGAAATTTAGTTCCGTCCGTGAACGTTTCTGTCCCGCTCATTTTTTGTATTTTGACGGACTCACCACTGAGTTCGTTATTCTTCAAAAACGACAAAAGTTTCCCGACTCAGCATCGATTGCACATCCTCTGTAGACCGATTTTTAGACAAGGTTTTCCTGACCGGGAAAGCGGCCACATCGCGTTTCCGAAGCTCCCTTTCAGAATAGTTCTCAAGCCATGAAAAAGACGTTGTTGACACTTCAGGAATTCTCCATCCCCTTGATCGCAGGTGTCGTCGTGGCAATGCTGATGGCGAATTTGCACCCTGAATTCTATCTCGGGCTGGTGCATACTCCGCTGTCAGACATGTGGTCGTTTTTCACGCATGGCGGAACGGATCACGGACATCATGTTGAGGGCTGGAAGTATTACACAACGCTGCATTTTCTGGCGAATGATATTCTGATGGCATTGTTCTTTGGGATTGCCGCCAAAGAAATTACAGAAGCTTGCCTTCCCAACGGAGCTTTAAACCCCGTCCGCAAAGCGGTGAATCCGCTGATGGCGACTTTCGGCGGAGTCGCCGGGCCCATTGCAGTTTTCTTGGGCCTGAATGCGTTGTTCGGGCAGGCCGAATGGCGAAACGGCTGGGGGATTCCAACGGCTACAGACATCGCGCTGGCGTGGTTGGTCGCTCGATTACTGTTCGGGAAGTCGCATCCGGCCGTCAGCTTTCTGTTGTTGCTGGCCGTCGCTGATGATGCGATCGGACTTGGCATTATCGCAATCGGCTACCCGAATCCGTTGCACCCAACACAGTGGAGCAACCTGGCATGGTTGCTGCCCGGCATGGGAATCGCGCTCGGCCTGCGGATGAACAAAGTTCATTCGTGGATCCCGTATATCGCCATCGGTGGCTCGTTCTGCTGGTGGGGGCTGTACAGTGCTCACCTGCATCCTGCTTTGGCACTCGTGTTTATCGTGCCGTTTCTGCCATCGCCGAAACGAGATCTCGGATTGTTTGAATCTGCAGAATACGATTCGGCGGAGGACGCGGCTCATGAGTCGCAAGTCGCTCTGGGCACAGCGCACGGGCACGCTCACAGCACGCTTGAAAACTTCGAACACGACCTGAAGACAACGGTCGACTTTGGTTTGTTCTTCTTTGCTTTCGCCAACGCCGGCGTGCCAATGTCGGAATTAAACGGCCTGACATGGATTCTGTTGGCATCACTGGTGCTGGGAAAAGTCGTGGGCATCGTGGGCTGCAGTTGGGTGGGAATCAAACTTGGGTTCCCATTGCCTGAGGGCATGAACATGCGACACTTGTTTGTCACCGGGCTGGTCGCGGCACTCGGCCTGACCGTGGCGTTGTTTGTATCCACACAAGCCTTCACGTCGCCAGCACTGCAAGGGGCAGCCAAGATGGGAGCTGTCTTGTCCGCTGGGGTTGCCTTGGCGGCATGGATTCTGGCCGAACTGCTTGGCGTCAGCGAAAATTCACCGTTTGCAAAATTCCGCAACAACTCAGCCGCCAAGAATTCCATCGGCGATCAAGCAGTGATCGGTGGTCCGGTCCTGTCCAAAGTGGACGCCTAGAAACGTCGGAACGATTCGTGCTTCACGGTGGAGACCACCGTGCGACAGCGAAATCTCTGCCAGCACCGCCGCCTTTGCGTCGGTGCTGGTTTCGTTTCTATTAGACGATTGCCAATTTCAGATTTGAGGGCAAGTCACTTTCGTTTCGTTCGATGTGCCTTCCAGTCTGAGTCTGCAACGTCGTTGAGGATTCTCAGCCAACGAAAAATCTAGATCATTTGCCGTAGCGGAATTCGTCAAGAATTTCGACGCCTTCAGAACGCACGCCGAAAGTCTTGACGACTTCCGCGACCAAGTGCTTAACGGCGTTGTCCCGTGGAGTCACGCCGAAGTGTTCAGGTGTGATGGCTTGTCTGCTGAACGTCCTCCAACTGACCCATCAGGAATTGATTCCCGTGAATGACATGTCCCGAATTTTTTCTCAATGGCCGGCCGCGATTCCTCGGCATGGAAGCGTCGTGACGACTTTTGGTGAGACGATCCCGTTCAGCGATTACATGCTGTCGGGGGAATTGATGTTGCTGATCCGATCGCAACCGGATGCTCACGGAACCCGGCGAATCATTATGAAGCTGCAAGATGTCGTTGCTGTTCGCATTTGCGAAGCGATTGAACCCGAACGCTTTACCGTGATGGGTTTCCAGAAACACTCCGAAGCGCTGTCTGCTGTGGGGATGCGATGATGAGTCGATCGAGTGGTACGGTTGCTTACAAGACACCGGTGGCCTGTAGACAGTGATGCCCAGCGCAGACAATGACTCCCCAGACCTTGAATGGCGGAAGATCCGCTACAACGCCCTCACAGCGTTAAAGTCGCTCGATTTGCCGGATGACCTTGAGATCCCCACGCTGCCCACATCACTTTCCAGTTTTCTTGAAGAGTCAGCTAGGGACGAATACGATGTTCAGGCGCTGGGACGAATCGTTGAGTTCGATCCGGGCATGACGCTGGACCTGCTGAAGTGCGTCAATGCGGCTTCGAACGCTGCGCGACGGCCCGTCAACAATGCGACAGCCGCACTGATCCGACTGGGCGTTCCCACGGCACGAAACTATCTCATCGCGGCCGGGCTGAAATCGGCAACAATGGCCTACAACTCGAAGCTCATTAACCATCAGAACTTCTGGAACGAATCTCTGCGCAGAGCCCTGTTTTCGCAATACACGGCTGTCAACCTAGGCGTTGACAGCGACTTGGCGTTCATCGGCGGTTTACTGCAGGACTTTTCGTTGCACGGCCTGACGAATCAGTTCGACCATCAGTACATCGAATTTCTCAGAGACGCAGCGCCCAGTGGTATCAGCTTGGTGGATTGGGAGCAAGAAACGTTCGGCTGGAATCACGCGGCTGTGGGAGCGTTCATTGCACACAAATGGAACATGCCGGAAGATTTTTTGTCGGCCATTTTATTTCATCACCGCATGGACCTGACCGTCACGGTGAGCGGTGGCGAGCTGTTTCAGCTGTTCCCCATGACACTGGCCGCCTTGCTGCCCGATCAACTGAATCAGGTTCCTGGAGGCGTGCAGAGGCTGCTGGCGGCCGACGCCAAATCGAAAGTCATTAAACTGGTTGACACATGTGATGCCGTCGATAAACAGTTGGCGACGATCGGCGGATCGAGCTACACCCCATTATCGCTGGCCCCATTAATCGAGCGCGCTCGGCAACTGGCAACCCAGTAAAGACGATGATCGATCGACTTTGCCGGGCCGCTTATTGACGCATCCGTTCCAGCAGTTCCCGCAGCTGGGCATTGTCAGGAGCAAAGGTCAGTCCGCGACGCAATACTCCTGCTGCTGCCGCGAAATCCTGTTGACGCTCTTTCACCAAGGCAATGCCGATCACGGCGGACACGGAGTTCGGGTCAATTTCAGCGGCCGCTTGGAAGGAGTGCTCAGCGCGTGGCAATTCATCCGCGTCCAGCAACGCAAATCCAAGATCGGTGTACCGCTCAGGTGAGCTGACATCGAGTATCTGAGCCATTTCGAATTCCTTGATCGCCGCAGCAATTTGCCCTTGAGCAAGTCGCACCAAACCGAGATTCTTATGTGCATCAGGTTGTTCGGGCACCAGAGCCAGTGCTCGCTGGTAGGCTGTCGCCGCCATGTCCAGCTGGTCCATTTGTCGAGCGGCATTGCCGAGGTTGAACCATGATGGAACATGTTTCGGGTCAAGCTGCACGGCGGTGGAAAAACACTCGGCGGCCGCCGCAAACTGGCCGAACGCACTAAGAACACTTCCCATTCCATCAATGGCGTGGACGTTACGAGAATCGATTTTGAGTGCGGCTTCGAACAGCGTTTTTGCTTCCGCAGGTTTCCCGGCGCGTAAGGCTGCGAATCCAGCCATCGTTTGTGATTCAGAATCGCCCGACAACAGCTTCGCCGCTTTGACGGCAAGCGGATCCGCTTCTTCGGATTTACCCGCCCAATCGAGCACTTTGGCGAGATTCCGCAAGGCAATCGCATGCTTTTGCGGGTTGATCTGCTGCCGAACCGTTGCGGCGACTTGTTGGAAAGATGTAGCCCTCCATTCAGCATCCGGCGACGCAATGGCTTCGTCAATCAATGTCTCACACACCCGCCGCGCCAAAAGTTCGTGACCAGCAATCGTCGGGTGTACGTGGTCTAAGAACCAATCGTCACCCGGTACATGATGCTCCGCCACTTCCGCAACACCTCGTTCGAAATCAATCAACGAAACGTCCCGTGATTTTGCGACGTCACGTACGATCTCCAGAATCTGCTGCGGTGCTCGCAAGGGGCAAATGTCTTCTTCGCGAGCCATCGTGAAGGCCTGCAACGCCTGCTTCCAATCGGCTTGTGCCCACAGTATTTTCCCGAGCAAAAACTGCGTTGCAGCATGACGATCGTCAATGGCCAGAGCGGCCGTGACTTCCTGCAAAGCCAGCTGATAATCATCGGCATCGAATGCCTCTGTGGCCTGTTGATACAGGGCTCGGTGCTTGCTGATCTGTTTTCCCGTGAGCGCGTCGCGATATTCGCTCTTGAACGGTCGGCAGTCGCGTAGGTTGGCGGCGGGGGTTACTAAGACGACACCGGCACCGGAATTTTGGGCAAGCGTGATGATTTGTTCTAGGTTTTTGCGGAATTGAGCGAAGACGTTTTTCCGCATCGCATCATCGCGATGGTAAGCATTGGGGCCGATCGATTGATCCAGCAGTGCGTCGACTTCATCTGATGTGATGGAACCGGATTTTGGAGCGGATGATTGGGTGCCATGAACCAGTCGATGGAGAACGGAAAACGTTCGCAGATGTGCCGCCCGCGCCCCCAATGATAGCACCGACTCTGGAGTATGAATCACCGACGAAAATGTCTGCTCCTCCAGAAACTCGTTGTGGCCCGTATAAACGACAAACAGGTCTGATTCATACTGTGCCAGTTCTCGCATCAGCAATGCGACTCTTGTACTCCCGTAACTAATGCCGCCAGCGTTAACGACTTCCCAGTCTTTGGTGGGATCCATCTGAGGCAACGTGGCACGCAAAAATCCGGCAAAGGAAGTCTGATCGTCGTAGGGCCGACCATACGTCGTCGACCCGCCAAGGCAGAAAATCCTGTAAGCGGAACCAGACTTGCGGGTTGGAAATGCCTGCGGGTTAAAATATGACAACCGGTTGGTTGCCGTCGCCAGCAGCGGAATGTCTTGGTTTGCGATCTGCCGTTCTTCGAACAGTGGAAATCCGCTGCTGAATCCAGCCAGCGGATCTCCTTCTCCAGCCAATGTCCGGACCCCCCAAAGATACATCGCTAGTTCTGCCGCAGCAAAGAACCCAACGCAGACCACCAGTCCCAACAGTAGCTTCTTGTTGCGTGAAAGCTGGTTGGCTGCTTTGGTTTTCGGTGGCCGCCCATCAGCAGATTCCTGAGTGGACTGCGAGGTCATGATCGTGCACTCCTGCTGGAGGCTTCATCGGAAGTTTTCAGCCTATCGTTCGCCAGACGACGGCATTGGGCCGCTGCCGTCTGCTCGAGATCGGTCTGAATTCGTCAACTCAATCGCTAGGCTGTCGGTGCCACCGGCAGGAATGGTGACGATCTTCTTGTAGAGCTCGGCTTCGTCACTGGTTTCTGTTTCACCGTCTTCGGATAGCTCAAATTCGGCATCAAGTGGAGTCAAACTGATCTCGAAAACATAATCACCGGGAGCAGGGCCACGATCGGCCGTAAATTCGAACTTGCCTTCTACGAGCAGAGCTTGAGTGGTGGGGCGTCCGCCTTCACTGGTGCCATTATCGATGTCGGCTGTCGCGATGATGCTCCCGGAACGACTCGAATCCCCTTCGAGTGATACAGTGCCGGACACGGCAACACGGTCAAAGGTTTCTCCACCACCGCCACAACCCACAATCAGACCAGTCAGCAGTAGACCAGCCACCGAAAAAATCAATTTCATCTCTAAAATCCTTGAGAACTTAGGCCAGCAGCCGCCTGTCAGTGCTGGCAATGAACAGTCACAATTAGAAACAGCCCGTCCGAACACGGACGGGCTGCAGTTTGATGCAAGTCGACTTAGTATTCGCCAATGACGTTACCGTCGTCCTTGCTACCAAGGCGGCGATACGTTGTCAGGTCGACATTTTCGCTGATGAATCGAACAGCGCCGTCAGCCAGAGTAAACTGAGCACCGCCTGTGTGATGCGAAGCAAAGTGAGCCTTTGCGTTCCAGAGGTTCCCGCAGTCGGCTATAGTTGAATCCCAGTTGATTCCGTTACCCGGAGTTCCCAATGCGCCGTTTCCGCCTCGGTTAGCGTGATTCAGCATATTGGAAGCTGCAGAGATGTACATTGTACCAGCACCGTTTGTCTGCTTCCGACCACATCGAGCATGATCCTTTTCGTAGGATCGCTCGCCGACCATAATCGTGTTGGAGGTACCGTCAGTGACGTCACGAATTCGGACTTTGCTGTCGTTGTAGATCACACCCGCAGTACCGTTGCTGGCGTCCAAATTAATGTTAGTACCACCTGAACCGCCGTAAACGGCGACATAGTTCGACAATGCGACATCATGCCTCGCGCCCGCCGTGTCTCCCGGTCTGTACTCGCCAATTCTGCTGATATCAGGTCCTGTATCTGAGGGACATCGAAACGATGTCACAGGTGTCTGCATCAGGCCTTGGACTGACACCTGAGTCAATGCTTCTGCGGCAAACGCGTCGCTAACGCCCAGCTGAGTATAGTTGTTCGCCAAGTCGATGAATGGCAAAACAAACGCACTCCAAGACCACTGTGCTGCGGAGCGAGTTGTGCTGGTTCCGGTCAGCTTGTGAACATAATCTTGGTTGGCAATGTTTTGAGCACGACCGTAGTCGTTGATGAATCCTGATGGGAAACACTTGTGAACGTCGTGGTAGTTGTGCATCGCCAACCCGAGTTGCTTGAGGTTGTTCTTGCACTGTGTTCTACGGGCGGCTTCTCGGGCCTGTTGCACGGCTGGCAGCAGCAATGCGATAAGGATCGCAATAATCGCGATCACAACGAGAAGTTCAATGAGAGTGAAACCACTCTTCCTTCGGTTCTTCATAACAGTCTCCAGATAGAAAAAAGACGGAGCGAGCAGTGCAGTGCAGAAGGCATTACTCGTGGAAACATAGTGCTTCGTCACCATGATCAGCGAAAAGCTTAGCGGAAAGCCCCCGTAGCTACGAATGCAAAATACGGAAAAACCCATCCAGTCGTATTTTTACTTAAAAAAACTAGAAATCATGCGGTTTCCAAGCCCTGAACGGTGCCCGTGCTGGAGGCGAAGGAGTCTTCTTCTAGGCCGACGTGCTGCAACATGTTGACGAACAGATTGGGCAAGGGGTGGTTGTTCTTTTGATCGAAGGCCAAGTGTTGACCGTGCTTGAAGCCGCCTCCGGCGAATAACAGGGGCATGTTTCGGTTGTCGTGATTGGACGCATTTCCCAGATTGCTGGTCAGCATCACGCAGGTGTTGTCCAGCACACTGCGACCCTGTTCGTCGGTCTGCATCAAGTTTCGCAGCAACTGTCCCCACGCGTTAATGATGTCGGCTTCCACAATTGCCAGTTGTTCCAGCTTGTCTTCATCTCGCCCGTGATGGCTTAACGAATGATAGCCTTCATCCACGCCCGGTAACGGAACCACGCCTCCGCTGCCGCCGAGGTGATAGCTGATGAAGCGGGTGGAATCGGTTTCGAGAGCTAGCCGAATCACGTCGCTCATCAGCCGTTGCAATCCCACAAAGTCGTTGGGGTTGCGAATGTCCACTGGTTTCGGCTGATCAACCTTCGGCTTGGGAAGCTTGGCCCACTTCTCGGATTCCGCCAAGCGCAGTTCAAGTTCTCGGACGCTGGTGAAGTACGCGTCCAGACGATCTCGATCACCAGCCCCGAGTTCTTTCGACAGGCTTTTGGCATCCGTCGCCACCAGATCCATAATGCTGCGGCCCTGTCGAACGCGCTGCGCCTGCTGTTGCTGCTGGGCCGGGGAATCATCCACGAACAGCTTTGTAAACAGACGCGATGGCGAAGATTCGGCGGGGATCATCGCGCCGTTTTCTGTGTATGATGGGCTGTTGCTGCCGCTGCTGCTGAGCACCAAGGAGGGAAATCGTGTGAAGTCGCCCAGATGCTTGGCCATGTGTTGGTCCAGCGAAATCGTATTCTTGCCTTGGCCCGAACTGCCAACCGGATTGGCGGTCAGCAAACTGGCTTCCGCCCGATGTCCGCCACCGACGCCGGGATGCGACACGCCGGACATCACGGTGAAGCGGTCTCGCAGATCTTCTAACGGTTTCAGGTACAAGCTGGATTCGTAGTCGCGGCCGGCTTGTTGCGGGTTCAAATTTTCGGCCACCAAACCCAATCCCAGTGTCATCATTAGGCAACGCTTCGGGGGCGTGCTGGCTGCTGTTTCGGCGAATGCGGATTGCATGGCTGTTAACCATGGCAGCGATAACGAGACGCCAGCTCCACGCAACAGAGTTCGGCGAGCCAATCGACGTTGGAAATTGAAATGAATGTTTGGCATGGTGTTGTGGGAGTGAATGGTGGGAAATGTGGAAGTTGAACTGGCCAAGGCCCAATGTTCCGCACTGAGTGGCTTTTCGCTCATTGAAGTTGACGTGCAACCGTAGGAAATTCTCAGCACGAGAATTGTGAGGAATCACCCACGGTCACGTAGCTGTTGCTTCAGATCGGCAACCATGGTGGACAGTTCCGTCAGAGACATTCGACGAAGCTCGAACGAAGGTGATTCCTGCACCCCAAGCAATTGCTGATACACTTTGATCTGGCCGAGAACTTCGCCCTCTTCGCGCCCCTTTTCCAGCCCTTGCTCGATTCCTTGCTCTATTCCCTGCATTTTGGCGGCGATCATTCTCGCTTCTTCGTCATGCAGAACCTTCATACGTGCTTCGTAAAATTGACGCTCTTCGGAGCTTCGCGAAATCATATCCAGTACTCCTACAGCTTCCTCAAATTCGGGGTCGCCAAGTTTTTGAATCAAATCTCCAGCTTCCGCGTGTTCTGCATGTTTCAGGAAGTATAACCACTTCTCAATCGCTGAGCAGGCGGAGATTTCTGATTTTGATCGATCAAACTTTGGCAGTTCCAAAATGTGGAAGACCAGATCATCGGTGAACACCAGCGACTGCTGAAGTCACCAAACCCACAGCGACGGGCGGACTTCATTCGTTTCCGGCATTTTTTGCGACGGTTGTTCACCACAGCTGAAGCACGACTGCAAGCTTCGGCAACGATTGCCGGTGTGAGGGCTGACTCGGAAATTCTTCCTCTGGCGGCCCCTGAGCTGCCCTTGAGTTGATATCGTGAGGCTGATACTTGTTTGTTTCGAAATAGCGGAATGGAAGTTCTGTGTTACCTGTTGATGTTCAAAATCGACCGCCACGCAGCATTCGTCTGTTACTGACATTGTTCGCGCTGGGGCTGATGCTGGTCTTTGTGATCGCCTGCTGGTTAGAACCGGATGGGCGAGGCTTTGGAACGCATCAACAGCTCGGACTTCCGGTCTGCACATTTCGAAAGTTCACGGGCATGAATTGTCCCCATTGCGGTATGACCACATGCTTTTCCAACGTGGTTCGTGGAAAAATGTCTGCAGCATGGAACGCGAACCCGGTGGGAATTCCGCTGGTAGCAATCTTTGCCTGCGGAATTCCGTGGTGCCTGGCCGTCGCAGCATCCGGACGCTGGCTGGGAACTCAAGAACCCTTCTATTGGTTGATTTTAATCAGTCTTGGCTATCTGACACTCACACTGATTGTTTGGGGCCTGCGAATTTTGTGTTAGGAATAGAATTCCCCGGCATCGAAGTACAAACGTTTATGACTCACTCGCCGCCACTTCAGACCAACCAAAATTTACCGGCGCCGATTCGCATGGTGCCGTCGGTCGCCGCGCTGCTGCTCGCCGCGCTGCTATGTACCAGTACTGGTTGTTCGCTGTTTGTGATGGGTGGCAAAGCTTTGTTCGGCGATCCCAAAGTCACAGCCCCGTTTACAGCCGCCACGGGCGAAAAACTGACGGAAATCGATGAAGCCATCGTGATTATCTGCGACGCTCCGCATCAAGTCACAGAAGGCTTTCCATCGGTGCAGATCGACATTTTAGACCGCGTGTCGCGTGATCTGGAAACCCAAGGAATTAACGTGGTGCCATCTGGCGATGTGGCCCGCTGGTTCGACGACCACGGAGAATGGGGCGACTACACGGAACTTGCAGCTGAGTTCGACGCCACCTACGTCATGCACGTTCAGATGCGGAGTATCAATCATCGCGTGCCCGAAAGCGAAAACCTGATGCAGGGCCAGGCAGAAGGACATATCAGCGTTTACAAAGTGAACCGTGATAACAGGAAGAATCGGCTGACCGGCAAAAGCGAAGCCAAGGCAGCGTATTCTGTGCCGGTTTCTTCCGTGTTTGATCGCGGTTTCAGCGTGCAGTTTCCGACCTCGTATCCGGTTCCGCGAGAAGCGCGTTCGGAAGAACAATTCATTCAGAGCTTTCTGGATCGCGTGGGCTTGCACATTAGCCAGCATATGTACGACTACAAGATGGGCGATTCGATTCACTAATATTCTCCGGTGGCCGGGGCGGACGAACGTCAGGATGACTTTCATGCCCCGTCAGCAACAGCGACATTAAGCAGCCTTCAGTGACCTTCAGCAAAATGGAAGACAGGATGTCTCACAACACAATCGCCACACCTCAGCCAACGATCTCAATGGCTTCGCGGCACCGCTGGTTGCCGAGGTGGATCTTTGCCATCCTGCTGCTGTTGACCATTCCGGGATGCAACTATTTCATCCTCCTGGGCTACCTCATCGGCGGCCCGCCTCAACTGCAGCCGCTGTTCGAAAAAGAAACGCAAAAGTCGTTCACAGACAAAGACATTCGCGTTGCCGTGGTGGCTTATGCTCCAGACGACCTGACAAAATTTCACGACAACATCGACCGTTTGCTGTCGACTCGCGTGGCCGCGTTATTGCACAAAAATCAGGTGCAGATCATCAACCCAGATGTGATCAACGCATGGCTGATCAACAATCCCGACTGGGACAGCCCGACCGAAATCGGAGCGGATTTCGATGTGAACTATGTGGTGTACGTCGACATCAGCGAATTTTCGTTGTACGAACCCGACAGCACCAGCTTGTTCCGTGGACGCTGCGATGCCATCGTCAGCGTTTACGAAATGGCGACAGACGGCGGCGGCAAACGGATCTTCACCAAGAACATCACGTCGCTGTACCCAACTCAAGTGCCTCGCTCCGCATCAGACGTCAGCTACGAACAGTTTCGCCACGAATACTTTTTCCGCCTCGCGGACGAAATCGGCCGCCTGTTTTACCCATACGGCAACGGCGACGACATTCCACACGCCACGTAAATTTCGCACGCTACGTAGCCAAATTTACGAACAACGCTTCCAGCTGCAGCCTCGCGTCGACTCGACTACCGCCCTTCATATTGGCGTCGGCCTGCACCAGCAGTTGCAGAATTTGGCTGGCCTTGTCGAATCCGATGCGTCGTAAATATTGCTCCGACGCAGCAATCGCCTGCGGAAAAATGCCGGCGGAGCGTAGTGCTCCCGATACGTCGCGGGTTTGTCGAGCGATCTCGGTCGCATCGGCCAGCTTCCGAAACGTAAAGGTCACGCCGCCCAGAATCTTCTGAGGAGCGTCGCCGGACATCAGCAGCTTGTCCAGACATTCGATCGCCTTGCCCACGTGACCGTCTCGAACGGCATCCAGCATCGCCCACGTTGTTTCGATTCGCCAACCACCCACCACGCGGGTCACGTCTTCGTCGGTAATCGTGTCGACATCACCGACCAGCGATACCAGCTTTTCCAGTTCTTGCTGCAGTAGTCCGAGACTGTCACCAGCCAGTTGCACAATCAACGCGGCTGTGTTGGAATTGATCGACTTGCCGTGCTGTTCTTTGGCGGTCTTCACCAACCACTTTGCCAACGCCGCTCCTTTCAGCTCGCCACATTCGATGTTTAAGCCGATCTTTTCGACTGCCTTAAACAGCTTTGTGTTTTTGGGCCAAGACTTAACGTCCAAAATCAGCATGGACGACGTCGACGGTTTGGCGGCGTATTTTTCTAGGCCCGGACGGTTGGCGGACACAAAATCATCCGCATCTTCGATCATCACAATTCGTTTGTCGCCGAACATTGACAGCGTTTGCAGTTCATCGCTGACGCTTCTGAGTTCAGCGTCTTTTCCGGCGGTTCGAGTGAACGTGACATCGTCTTCGTTGCTTCCATCCGCACCATGATCGCCGCAGCCCGGAATTAGTTTCAGGATTTCGAGCTTCAGAAAACGCTCACCGCCAAACAATACCAGAATCGGCGTGTCTGACAGCGTTTTGTGTTTTGCGAGATAGTCTGTGGCGTGCATGGTGACGGGCGGCTTCCGGAAGAACCTTCGGGGTTTGAGTGGCGTTGTTTTCGTATCGGCGGCGGCAAGCTGACACCCAACGCCGTTAGGTCTCTGAATCGCCGAGAATTCAACCGAATTGGAGTAGCGGAAGTCGTGAACGAGTTTATGTTCGAGTTTATGTTCGGATGCGTGGACTGTCTGGTGGCAGTGTCGCGAATTCGCACGCCCACTGTCTATCTGTGAGCGATGGAAACCAGCAGTTTTTGCCATCCCGCGATCCAGTAGGCACTTCTGACAGCGATGGGCAGACTTTGGCTTCGTTGGAGTTTTCCGATTAGTGAAACGGCGCAAGGAAATCCGGTGACGGCCAATCAGAACAGTTGTGGCGGACATCCGGGCGAAATTCAGCTGGCAAGTCGCGATCCCCGCAGCCGATATCGAAGCCTGAACCGAGACACTTTCTTCGGAATTCCACTGCATGGATGCGATGCGGGTTCTGAAGCGTTCACACAAAATGTCTCGGCCTCACACCGTTTTCGAACGTCAGCCTCTGCTGCATGGATGCACGCGGAGGCTGTGATTCGGCTTGGTCTGGGGACACTGTCTGAGCAAACTGTCTGGACTGTTTGACCTGAACCGTAACAAGGGGGCCTGCGACATGAAGTCGCTTACACTTCTTCGATTTCTCTGTTTTGTGGTGGCAACCCCAATCTTCTTTGTCGATGCCATCGCTCAAGTTGTCCCCGGAACGGGCATCCATCAAACCAGAGTCGGTGATGACTTTGAAGACGAAAACTGGAAATGGTTTCCGAATGGCCAAAAAGCCAGCCGCGAACAAGACGAACAGGAACGCCGACCGTTAGGCGGTTCCAATAACGGTCGTTGGTTCGAAAGCCCCAAACGAGGCATGCCAGACGTTGCCGAACGTGTTCCCACACCAGAAGGCGGCATTGCGGGCAGCAAAGGTGCCTTAAAGTTGCAGACTCTGCACACCGGAGTTCCCGGTCGGCCCAACCGCAAGATGGAGCAGGATGACTTCATCATGGCCTGTGCGTCTCGCATTGGCGGTACCGATATCAGTCGCAGCCCGAACGTCACGTGTCGGATTTGGCTGCCTCCCTATCAGAACTGGGAGGATCGTTCGGGGGCACACTTTGGTTATCGTATCGACGTCAAGACCACCACGACCGAAAAGAAGAAGGGCTTCTTGTTCACTCGATCTGTCAAAGAACAAGAACCCTATTGGCCTGGCTTCTTCTTCGAATTCCATAGCGAAACAGATCCGCGCTACGAAGAAGACGAAGCTGTGTTGCTGATTCGAGGCAATAATTTGGGGCAGGAAGTCAAAAGCTTAAAGCTGAGTCCTGGCTGGTGGACATTCGGCATGTCCGTGACACCCGATGGTCGAGTCCACTATTACGCTCATGCTGGCGTTCATGACCTAACAGCGGCCGACCACTTGTACTCCAGCTATCCCTATGGTTACACGGCAGAAATCTTCGCCACGCAGTTCTTTAATAGCGTTAACATGAACGACGGCCAGACGTTTTCGACCCCGTTCATCATCGATGACCCATCGTTCTTTACGCTGCGATAGACTCACTGCCTAGAAATCGTAGAACGGGCACTCCTGCCCGTTCTACCCGGAAATTCAGGGCGGACACAGCTCTACCAAAGACAGCGGAACATTCCCTTCAGCCCGAGCGCATGACGTTGCGATCGGGCTGTTTGCTGCGCCACAGATCAATAGTTGAACAACTGTTCGACGGTGAATTCACAATCGGCCGCCAGCTGAATCGCGGCGATCACCTTCCGTTTTGTGTTGTCTGTCAGTCGCCGGCCTTTCATCGCACGCTGAACCATTTTATGCGTCAGCTGTGCGGTTGACGCGGCAACCAAATCGTGTGGCTTCAGGTTTCGTTCTGCCATCACATTCGCAATCGGCTGCTGGCCGAGATTTCGTTCTGTTTCCATAGGCGCAACTTATACCGTGCCGCTAGGCTGTGGTGAAACTTTTTCTGGGGTGAACCGCAAGGTTCTGAAGCAACGTTACCACGGGGAATGTGGATTTTCCTATCCTGTTGTTCGCATTCCCGCTGCGACGCCTTGCACGGATAGTCGCAGCAGAGCTCGCAGCTTTTCGAGTTCCTCTTGGTCATTGTCGACGTCGAGTTTTCGGCGGCGGCGAAGCAGTTCGATTTGCATCAGGTTGAGCGGATCGATGTCCGGATTGCGGACTTCAATCGAACCGCGAAACCACGGTGTCTTTGCCAGCAATTCGGAACCTCCCACGATCTCCACAATCGCTTGGCGAGACCGATCGCGTTCGCTGGCGATCAGCATCCAGATTTCGCCGCGCTGGCTTTCGTCGGTACACAATTCAGAATAGCACTGACCGATGTACATGTCGGCTTTTGCTAGTGCGGTGGCTGCGTTGTCGATGGTGGCCTGAAAGAATGGCCACTGGCGATACATTTCAATCACCATCTGCCAATCGGATCGGTTGTTGTACTTGACATCGGATAGCGCGGTGCCAAGTCCATACCAAGCCGGAATCAGACAGCGGTTTTGAGTCCACGCAAAAACCCAAGGGATGGCCCGCAGATCTGCTAAGCTCCGCTGGCCTGATCGTCGAGACGGACGCGAAGCGATCGGCAGATTTTCGATTTCTTCGATCGGTGTGGCTTCGCCGAAGAAATCGATGAAGCCCGGCGTTTCCACAAGCTCTCGATAAACCTTCAGAGACTGCGTGGCCAGAGATTCCATCAGTTCCCGCCATTCGGGTTTGACCGTCGGGCGGGGAATGTTGCTGGCGACCAGTGTTGCAAACGTCACTTGTTCCAAATGCCGATAGGCCACATGAATGTCGTCGTAGCGTTCGGAAAGAATTTCGCCCTGTTCCGTCAAGCGCAGTGAACCACCCAGTGCATCTGCCGGCAGCGACAGAATTCCGCGAGCCGCCGGGCCACCGCCGCGTCCCAACGAACCACCTCGACCATGAAAGAACGTCAGCCGGACCTTACGAGCCGCCGCCGTCTGATGCAGCAGATCCTGAGCGCCATCCAGCCCCCAGCACGCCGCCAGATAACCACCGTCTTTGGTGCTGTCCGAATAACCGACCATCACCGTTTGGCGGTTGTGTTGCCCGCGCAAATGTTCTGCGTAGACGGGGTGGTCCAAGATATCCGCCATCACTGACGGAGCGGATTTTAGGTCATCGATCTTTTCAAACAACGGGATGATGCGCAGAGCGGTCAGAAGTTCCGGCGAATTGTCAGTTGACGATCCCGCGTCAGATTCCGCGCACGCTCGTCGCCACAACCAGAGCACCGTTAGCAGGTCCGAAGGCAAACGCGTCATGCTGATCACGTGTCCGCCGATGCAGTCCGCCCCGAAACGTTCGACGGCTTGTCGCAACATGCGGAATAGGTTCAGTGTTTCCTGGGTTAGTGGATCAAGCTGTGTTTCATCGACCGTTTTGGTCAGCCCCGTCGTCAGCCCCATCGTCTTTGTCAGCAATGCCAGTCGCTTCGCTTCGCTCAACGCCGCAAAGTCGTCACATTCCCCGCTGGCTCGCAGCAAATCGGTGAGCACCAAGCGATGTTTTCCGGCGTCCTGCCGAATATCCAAGCGTGTTAAATTCAGTCCAAACACTCTCGTCAGGTCGAACCAGCGCTGCACTTCTTGAGCCAACACACGCTGACCGTGGCAGGCGTTCAGGCTTACAATCAGAGCATCAACGTCGCGTTCGAGGTCGCGGCCATCGCAATACGCTCCGTCACGTGCGGGCTCGGACAGTTCGGCACAGCGAGACTGCTCCAACCGCCATTGAATGAGCCTGATCCAGCGACGATAGATTTCGTCCGGGGGAACGCGAGTTAACGTCGCTGCGAATTCGGGCCAGCGTTCTTCCGCTTCTTCAACTGCGCCGGCGAGGTCCATCCCCAGCGTCACTTCGTTTCGCGACACCGACAGGAAATCGAACATCTTGCGACACCATTTCACGTGCCGCTCAATCGCCGCATCACGCAGCCAAACCAAAGTCTGCGCGGTGATGTCCCACGTAACGCCGGGATGCCCGTCGCGATCGCCGCCCATCCAAGAACCGAATCGCAGAAATCTGGGCAGCGTGAATTCGTGCTCAGGAAATTCGCGCGCGAGTGCTTGGCGCAGCGACAGATAGATTTCCGGGACCACTTCCCACAGGCGCGGCATGATCGACAGACCGCGCGTCACTTCTTCCAACACGGACGGGCGCATCGGCCGCAGAAACTCGGTCTGCCACAACACGGTCAGGTCGGCTCGCAGGCGAGTCATCACGCCCGTTCGTTCTCGTGGTAGTAGTTCGACGCCGTCCAGTTTTTCGAGGCACAACCGCATGCGTCGCAGTTTGGCACGGATCGAACGCCGCTTGGCTTCGCTGGGATGAGCGGTAAACACCAGCTCGACATCCAGTTTGTTCAACGCCTCCTGAATTTGCTGGGCGTTCAGTCCGGCGGCCTTCAACTGCTGAATCGACGCGCCGATGGATTCGCTGATCGGACCCGGATGACGATCCTGTTCGCGCTTGCGCAGCACTCGCACGCGTTGCCGATCTTCGGCGATATTGGCGAGATCAAAAAATACGCTCAGCGAACGCGCAACCAGTCGCACCTGTTCTTCGTTCAGCGATTGAATCCGCTGCGACAGCGTGGCCTCAGCGCCAGGCACGTTTGCTCGGCGATCGCGCGCCAGTTGTCGAATCTCCGTCACCAGCTGAACAGCCTCAGGCCCTTCGTCTTCAGTCACGACCTGCCCCAGCAGTTTTTCAAGCAGTTGCGTATCGTGGAGAAGTTGATCCGTATCGACCATGGAAAGCGTAACCTAGACAGTTGAGTGTGGAAAATGTGTCCGAAACGTCAGACGCCAGTGTACCAGAAATCAAGCTTGCCCGCCGGGCAGCCGTGCGCCAATCCGAAACGTCGTCGCCAGCGACCATCGGCTGGTGATTCCCAGACCATCGATCGCTCGAATCCACACACGGTATGATCCCGGATTCAAGTCGGGCGTGTATTGCAGGCCGACCACAGATTCGTTCACGACAGTGCGATTGCTGACCGTATCGGAAATCCAAATTTCGTAGCGTGTCGCCCGCTCAATCGCTGCCCAAGAGATGATTCCGTCAGCCCCGAACACGGTGACAGGCAGTGCCAGCGCTGGGTCGAACGGTTTGGAATTCGGATTGGCCACAGTCATGTCAAATCGGCTGCACCACAAACGACTTTCGCCATTGGCGTTGACGGCCCGCACCCAGAATGTCCACTGTCCCGGCCACAGTGGTACAGGAGGCCGATAGCTGCTGGCAGTCACGTTCGTCAGATGAATCACTCGGCCAAAACCTTCGTAGTTCAGCTGCAGTTCGTAGTGTTGTGCAGCGTCGTCAGCCATCCATTGAAACGCAACGTCGCCACTGGTTTCATTCACGGAAGGTGAAACGATGACCGGGCGTTGCGGAACTTGCGAAACGACTTCAACTTCAAATCGCTCCCATTCTGATTGCGCGCCCTGTACGTCGAATGATAACCACGCGATATACGTTCCGCCCTGCAGCGCGCTGAGATCCGCCGTCGCGTTGAGTAACCCTCGCTGATTGATAACAATTGTGCCGTCCGGTTGATTGATCCACAGCCAATGCGAATCCACCGTTTGTGTCGTCTGCCATTGCAGTGCCTGAGTCGACTGATCAAAATTCGTCGAAGCCAGCAGTGAATTTGATTGCCCAGAACGATTGATCGTGAAGTCAACATTGCCTGACCATGGTGTCATGCGTCCGTCGCAGTCGACCGCTCGAATCCAAAGCCGGTAACGGCCATCCGGCTGTTCAGACAAATCGAATTCCGTGTCTGTGATCTGCGAGCGATACAAAACGCGAATGTTCTGACTGCGATCTGACAACCACAACCACAGCTGATAGCTTTCGGCACCGTATACTGGAGCCCATGCCGCCACCACAGATGCATCCGAAACCGTTCCGGTGGGCGCTGTGATTTCCGGCGGCGTGTCGAAGGCCGATGGTGTTCGATCGACCGCAAACACGCGCACATGACCCGCTCGATCTCCGCCGTCATCATTGTCGTAGGCACCGATCGCCAGCGTCTCGCCATCAGCGCTGATGGCCAGTGCCGTGCCCGAGCGATCATTGGCCGCTTCTCCGAAAATATCCGGGCCCAACTGCTTCCACTCTGCAGCCGTCGAATCGAATTCGAACCAACGAACGAGTCCTCCAGAAGCGTCGTCCGTCGAATAAAACGGCATGCCCAGTGCGATCCGCTGACCATCAGCCGACAGCACGACAGTGCCAGCACGTGAGCTCCGTTCGTCGGCAATTTCCTGACCGAACAATTGCCATTCGTTGTCGATCAATCGATAAACTCGAGCTCCCTGATTGGTTGTGACCGCCAGTGTCTGGCCGTTGTCACTGATAGCAACAGCTCGTGCCGATTGCTCGCGATACTGGCCAGCAATGGTACTTCCGACGGGGGTCCATTGTTGGCTGAGTGAATCGAACTGATACACGGACGCATTGCCAATGTGGTTCCGGACCTCATCGCTGTCCCTTGCTCCGACAGCCAAAGTTTGCCCGTCTGCCGTTAAGGCCACAGAACCTCCGAAAAGATCTCTGGCCGACTTGCCGAAAATCTCATTGCCGTAAGGAACCCACTGATCACAGTCCGATCGCCGAAACATCTGAGCCGTTCCCCTGACGGACGGGATTAGACCGAGGTGTATCGACCCCACGGCGATGATTCGACCATCATCGCTCATGGCAACAGACGAACCAAAGTGTTGCCCCGCTTGACTGCCCGTCAGCACAGAACCGACTGGCGACCAGTCGTCGGCTCCGGTGGCACGTTCAAAGACGCGAACTTCACCTGTTTCGATGCCCCCATGCACCGCCCTGTCAGCAGAAACGACGAGGGTGTCGCCATCACCGCTGATCGCCAACGACACCCATCCGTTATCATCAGAAATTCCAGCGTTGATCAAGCCGCCAGACTTCACCCAGCCAGCGGTCTCCGACAACTGGTAGACCTGCACTTCAACCAAAGCATCGCCGTTGACTTCAAATTGGCGAACCGCCAGCGTGCGGCCATCGTTACTCAAAGCGACGGTTTCACCGAACAGATGACCGGCTTCGGTGCCGTCAATGTCAGCGCCCACTTGTTGCCAGTCGACGGTCGCTGTCAGCAATCGTCGAGTCTCCAGGATTTCGATGGCAGCCGGCGCACCAGCAGTGGTCCGACTTCTGCGACCCAACCGGGAACCTCCAAGTAACGATCCAAATGACATCAGTATTCGATATTTAAGAGCCTAGCGTTTCGAATCGGCGAAATCAGACAATCGATTCCGGGTCGTGCCTCACGATATCGGGAAATAGCATGGCCTGAAAGATAAAGCTGAGCAGCCTGCTGCAGTTCATCCACGAATTGCTTGGGAAAAATCGGGGCGAACGCCCGTCGGCTGATGATTTGGATGAGATCACCGGCCTCCACGGTCGGGAATTCGCTGAATTTGTCTGCATCATGGCCGCCTAGCCTTGGATGGCGTTGTTGTGTTCGTTCCAATCCGCCCACGTTGTCGAACACCAGCTGGACTTAAAGAAAGCTCTCCGAAAATGCCGCGTATCAAGCCGTTTCAGGCCATTCGTCCGACTCAACAGGCCGCCGCCGACGTTGCGTCCGTTCCGTATGACGTCGTTAATCGTGACGAAGCAGCAGCCTTGGCAGCGGGAAACTCATCCAGTTTTCTGCATGTCGTGCGCCCAGATATCGACCTGCCCGCAGACATGAATCCGTATGCGGATGAAGTCTACTCGACAGCTCGCGCAAGTCTTGATCGTTTGCTGTCAGAAGGAGTTTTGGTTCGCGACACAGAAGATGGTTTGTTTGCTTATCGGCAGATCATGAACGGAATTGCCCAGACGGGCGTCGTTTGCTGCTGCCACATCGATGACTACGAAAACAACCTGATCCTGAAGCACGAAAAAACTCGCCAAAGCAAAGAAGACGACCGCACGCGACACGTCCAAGCCTTGAACGCTCACGCCGGTCCCGTGTTTTTAACATACCGCGATGTCGCCGCCGTCAACGCTTTGGTGGCCGAAGCTTCGTCGACAGAACCGCTGTACGACTTCACCGCCGTCGATGGTGTGCAGCACACCGTGTGGAAGATCGATCAGGCTCAAGCCTGCGTCGAAGGATTGTCCGCTGTGCCTCACTTTTACGTGGCTGATGGGCATCACCGTTCCGCCAGCGCATGGCGTGCTGGAGCCGAACGTAAAGCGGCCAACCCAAATCACACGGGCGAAGAAGAATACAACTGGTTTCTGACAGTTCTGTTTCCGGCCAACGAACTGAATATCCTCGCCTACAACCGGATCGTTAAAGATCTGAACGGTCACAGCGTTGATGACATTATCAGCCAGCTGTCGAAAGTCGGGACTGTTGAAAAAACAGACAATCCGGTTCCTGAATCTGCTGCTAGCTTTTGCTTCTATCTGGGTGACGGCTGGTATCGACTGACGGTGGCCGCAGATTCGATCAAGCATGATGATGCGATTGAATCGTTGGACGTCGCCCTTTTAGAACAGCGAGTGCTGCAACCGATCTTCGGCATCGGTGACGTTCGAACCGATTCTCGCATCGATTTCGTGGGCGGTATTCGCGGCACCGGTGAGCTGGAAAAACGAGTCAACAGCGGTGACTGGGTGTGTGCCATTTCGATGTACCCGACATCCATTCAGCAACTGATGGCGGTATCAGATGCGGGCCAAATCATGCCCCCGAAAAGCACATGGTTCGAACCCAAACTTCGCAGTGGCTTGCTGGTGCATTCCTTGGATTAGAGCAGCTGTCGATTTCATCAGCGTTGCCGGCGCTGGCCGCCGGCAACGCTGGCGGCTTGGTGCGAGAACCGTTAAATTCCATCCGGCTTCTTGCCCGTCGCCTGCGACAAGTTTCGTGTGTGTGTCTTTGTGTGTCGGAGGATTTGTCATTCGTCATTCGTCATTCGTCATTCGTCATT
>JBDNHJ010000257.1:0-4967 GCA_041688835.1 Fuerstiella sp. | reverse complement strand
TGCTGGCCGAAGTCGGTCGATGGCGCGATACCGGAAAGTCGCTCTTCGAACTGGAACTCGAAGCAATCCAAGGAAAAAGAGCTCCGCCAACCTGAGCCGGTTGATCTGACGGCCGTTCCTTATCGAACTTGACCCATGGCCGATGGGATTCAGAGCCGCCAACCTGAGCCGGTTGATCTGACGGCCGTTCCAAAGACGCATGCGGACTCCGAAACCCCGTAAAAAGCACTCGCGCGCGCAATATGGGCAGCTACTTCACGTTCTTTGGTCCCGCCGTGCAGATTTACACGGGCACTCACCCGTTGAACGCTAAGCTGCGACGGACTCAAGAATTCGGCAAGCCCGTTTCCATCGGTTCCGATGTGTGGGTTGGTGGTGGAGCGATGATTCTTCCGGGAGTCACCATTGGTGACAAGACTGTGATCGGTGCGGGAAGTGTCGTCACCAAAGACATTCCCGCTGGTGTGGTTGCCGCCGGAAATCCTTGCCGCATTATCCGCGAGATTAACGAGACTAATTCGTAGCTCGGTGGTCTCCACCGTGACTCACCATGATTCGCGGTGGAGACCACCGCGCTACAATCGGCCAGCACCCGAAATCTACGGTCGCTCGCCAGGGATCCAAGTGAAGCCCATGTGAAGACGGTTGCTGCGTTCGGAATTGCTAATGTCTTGCCAGCCGTAGCCATAGTCAAGTCGGCACGACAAGCGATCGCTGACGTTGAACCGCAGGCCGACACCGGCACTGGCGGCGAATGTGTATGCATCTTCGCCCGGTCGAGCGTTCGAAAGGTAACCGTTGCCAAGGTCCGTGAACACAAAGAAACGACGAGAATGAATGTCGTCCTCAGCGCCCCAGCGTTCTGTGCGCGGACCAAATTCGAAGTTCGCAATCCAGCCGCTGTCCGCGTTGAAGGCACGCTGATCGAAACCGCGAATGGTGTCGTAACCGCCGAGTCCCAGAGTCTCGCTGAACAGCAAACGTTCCGACGACACCTGCCCGGTCAGTCGACTTAGCAACATCCAGCTGCGACCGACCAACGACGTGTCTTCGCCCGTAAATCGAGCATACACGTAGTCCGTTGATGTTCCTGGACGCAGCGTCTGAAAAGCCGCCGTGGAATGCGCTCCTGTCAGTCCGCCGCCGGGGCCCGCAAAGATCTCGCCCTTCAGTAACATGTATTCATCGACAGAAGACCGCACAAAATCATCGATGCCGAATCGCAACTGAACCAGATCGGCATTGGAAGCAGACACCGTTGACCCAGCGAACTCAAGGTTGTTGTTTGTCGATTTGAAGTCGATACCGGCAGTCAGGTTTCGAGAATGCTGAGCTTCGCGGATCAGGTGGCGAGTCGCGTTTACGCCGACCTGCCAACTTTCGCCGTCTTGGCTGAGGCCTCCTGACAGCATCGGCGAAACGGTGGCGTGGCTGCCATATGCCCCGACACTGTAACGCCGATTCACGGCGTGGTTGTAGCTGACGGAATGAGCGTGCAGATGCTGAAACGACTGGTCGGTGGTGTACTGGTAGCTCAGTTGCCCGCCGCGATTGAACAGGTTTCCGTACATCACTCCAGCAAATAAACGGCCATAGTTGAGTGACTTCACGCCCGTATCGTCGCCGCCAATGTATCCTCGAAGCGGCATGACATCGTGCGACTTGTAGATTACGTCCGTTGTGCCAGCAGTTTCTCCCGGACGGAAGTCGACTTTGACTCGCCGAAACGGATTCTGATTCACCCAGAACAGGTCGCTCTGTAATTTGTCTTCGTACACGCGATCACCCGGACACGTGCAGTCGATCCAGCGATCCAGTTCGTCACAGCTGAACACGCAGCCTGGTTCGATCAACACCCGTCCGATAATGGATTCGACAATCACCAGATGCAACGTCCCGCCGCTGATTCGTTGTTCGGGAATTTGCACGTCGACGATCGGTTGGCCACCGTCACGATAGACTTTGGAAATTTGCCGAGCCAACTGATTCAAGCTTCTTAGCGACAGAGGTCGACCGATGTGGGCGTGAAGAATGTTGCGGATGCTGTCAGAAAATACCAGCGAGTCTTCTGCGGCGACGTTGTATTGCAGACCATGAAGGTCGTCGATCCTAGGATCTAGCGACACCTTGTCGGCTCGATCAACCACGACCACCGCTTGCAGGCAATCGATCAGCAGACGATCGTCTTGGTTGGCAGCAGGCAGATCCGGCGCGGGCACGGTTTCCGGCGCGGTGGTGTTCGGCAGACGCGATGGATCGAGCGGACGATAGCGTTCGAAGTTTTGAGCCTGTGAGGTGTTGCTGATCGCAATGGCCAGCAAAGCCAGCACTGCACAAATGAACGACTGCCGTAGTGGCCGTGCGTCTTCCATGACTTGTTTTCCGTAAGAAAGTTATCCGTAACTGTCTGTTGTTCAAGTTCGGCGGCGACAGTGGTTGGCGATGATGGCGAGCGTTTCGAAGATGGCCACTTTGTCCGTGTGAGCGTGGGTCGTAGTCTTCGCACGGGAGTCGACGGTCGAACGCCTGATGTCGCTTTCAGGGAATGCTTCGGCCACGACATTCGGACAAACACCCAGCTGAAACGCAAGCCCGTTCGGCATGGGGGAAACTCCGTACTCCGTTGGAGAATGTCTTTGTCCGCAGCATGAGAATAGCCAACACGGCCGCACAGTGTCGTGACAAAACCTGTTGCGGAGAATGGATAAGCATGGTGAATGATAGGGCCATGTTTCGATCGCTTCAGTGAGTGTGATCTGCACATACCTTCCAGCGGGTTCGAAGCAAGACGTGGCTTTTGTTTCCTGAACTGGAAGGAGTCTGTGATTCCTTCCGAAGGGATTGCCGAGAGTTGCCAGCCGCAGGCGGGCAACTCGTTTGACCCGACTCGAAGAGAAGGCTTTGACTCTGCACTTTGTGCCGAGTCCTCCTCTCCGAGTCGGGTCAAACGAAGACTGTGGGAAATGGCACGAACCAAAACGACGACGCATTCCAAGATATTCATCAGGACCGAGACACATGATCCCACGAGACAACAACTGGCACGTCGCATTCGTTCGTACATTGACGCAACGATCGCGACTGAGCGCGATCGCTCGCAGGGACGAATTTCGCCGGCAGCGATCATGGACTCGGAATCTGCGCAAACGCCTAGCCACGCTGATGGCCGCCGGTGCCATCACTGTGGGCGGGCATTGGGACTGGAGTGCTTCCGCGCAAGCCGAATTGCCCAACGGAGCAGACATCGTGGCCGGTGCGGCGATCATCAATTCCACCGGCCCGGTGATGGACGTGAACGCCTCATCGGCGCGAACGATTATTAACTGGAATCAGTTCAGCATCGGTGCGGGCAATACCACCAACTTTAATCTGCCGGATGCCAGCAGTTCGATTCTGAATCGCGTCACCACGCCCGACATGCCGTCGATGATTAACGGGGCGTTGAATTCCAATGGCAACGTTTTTCTGGTGAACCCCAGCGGGATTATGCTAGGTGCGAGCGGCATGGTCAACACAAACGCGTTTACGGCTTCGACCTTTGATATCGCCACCGACAAATTTCTGGCCGGAGGTGCGCTGACGTTTTCCGGCGATTCCGCAGCCAGTATTGTGAATAACGGCACGATCAACACGGGCACGGGTGGAGCTCATCTGATTGCCAACAACATCGCGAATAACGGTTCGATCACATCGACCGGCGGGAATATCACGCTGTCCGGCGGCGGCGAAGTGACGTTGAACAACGGCGTGACGTATGTGCAGCCGACGTTGGGCACTTTGACCAGCGGGATCAGCCCGACGGCTGGTTTGATTCAGAATACGGGCACGATTCGAGCGACCGGAGCGGCGACTTCGGGCGGGGAAGTTTATCTGGTGAATCCGAATGGGAAGATTCTGCATGATGGGACGATCGCGGCACACCGTGAGCCGACGGAGCTAGCCGCGGGCCTTGCGGCTTACAACGAAGGGCCTGCGGCTAGCGCCGTCGGCTCAGTTGGCGGACACGTTCAGCTCGAAGCGGATGAAATCACGCTCACCGCAAACTCAAACATCGACGCCACCGGAACCAACGGCGGCGGCACGGTCCTGGTCGGCGGCGACTGGCAAGGCAGCGGCACGATGACTCAGGCGACCACCGTTACCATGGAAGCTAACGCAGTGATCGACGCCTCGGCAATTCAAAGCGGCGACGGCGGAAAGATTGTATTGTGGTCCGATGTGGCGAAAATGGATTCGATCACGAAAGTGGCGGGGACGTTGCTGGCCAAGGCAGGCGAGTTATTCGGTAACGGCGGTCAGATCGAAACGTCGGGACACCAAATCGATACCAGCGGGATCAGCGTCAACGCCGGTGCAGCCAATGGTAACGGCGGACTGTGGCTGATCGATCCGTTCAACTATGTCATTAACTCGTCGGCCGCGAGCAACATCGTTAGTGCATTGAACTCCGGAACGAGCGTTACCGTCACGACGACGGCGAACAATGCTTCGCATGGCAGTTCTGGTAACAGCGGCGACCTCGGTGATATCACGGTCACCAGCAATATCGTCACCGGTGCGATGGCGGGTGATGCGACATTGACCTTGCGAGCGGATCGCCATATTCAAGTGGCTGATACGGCGGTGATCGACGCGACGCAGAACGGCAACACGCGAAAACTGAACGTCCAGTTGTGGGCCGACCAAGACAATTCAGGTGATGGGATCAGCATCATCAATTCGCCCAGCATCAGGACCAACGGCGGATCGCTGACCTTCGGTAACGGAAGTACCGCAACGATCGGTGGTCAGTCCGTGTTGGTCGGCGGCGACGTCTACTTCAGCAGCGCGGTTGCACAAACGTTCGACACTGGCGGCGGCAACCTGACCGTTCATGGCGAAACGATCCTCGCCAATTCCTCGGCCTCGGGCGTGACGCTCAACACCGGCGGCGGCAACGTGCTCTTACTAGGCGTTTTGAACTCGGG